>NZ_CP136522.1:4307500-4343646 GCF_033180165.1 Shewanella youngdeokensis | reverse complement strand
GTACTTATCCCCAAAAGATCACAAAAAGAAGTGTATTCTATAGTGAGATCACGCTGATCGCTATCCTTTAAATATATTTATCCCCAGATAGATCAACTATTGAATAAGATCTCGATCCAAAAGGATCGGAACAGATCAATATTTTTGCAAAAAGGCGCAAATCCAGCTTTATTAAGCGATCCAGTTCGATCTATAATGAGCCTTGTTCGATCTGTTTTTTCTTTTACTAAACCACTAGATGTAGTGGTAACTCACAGAGTTATCCACAAATTATAGTAGGTTAGTACCTTCGAATAAAAAACTAAGAAGCGATTATTTAGCCACTTGAGTCGATTGCTTATTGACTGCACCGACTAAAGTGATTACAATTCGGCCTCTTTTTTGCCCTTACCTCTAATTTATTAGCGGCTAAGGTTTATTAACCTAACAAAGACGGATTGCCATAATGAGTAAACGTACTTTTCAACCTAGCAACCTGAAGCGCAAGCGTTCTCACGGCTTCCGCGCTCGTATGGCTACAGTCGGTGGCCGTAAGGTCATTCAACGTCGCCGTGCTAAAGGTCGCGCTCGTCTTTCTGCTTAAGTAGAGATGCAAGTGACCAGCTACACCTTTACGCGGGAGTTACGTTTGTTAACTCCCGCGCAATTTAAATCTGTCTTTACCAAACCTATCAAAGCGTCTTCCGCTGAAATAACTTTACTTGCAATACCTAATTCTGAACAGCATCCTCGTTTAGGGCTAACTGTTGCCAAGCGTTATGTAAAAAAAGCTCACCAACGTAATCGCATAAAACGTATTATTAGAGATAATTTTCGTTTACATCAGCATGATTTACCCGCTGTAGATATTGTTGTGCTTGTCAGAAATGGCGTACTTGATATGGAAAGTGCAGAACTCAAAAAATTGGTAGAAAAGCTATGGCGAAAACTCTCTCGCCGTTACAATGGCTAGCAACCACGTTTATTCGTGGCTACCAAGTATTAATTAGTCCCATGCTGGGACCTCGTTGCAGGTTCAATCCAACATGTTCATACTATGCAATTGAAGCGATTCGCTTGCATGGCTTTATGAAGGGGTGTTGGTTTGCAGCGAAACGCATATTAAAATGTCACCCTTTACATCCAGGCGGTGAAGACCCCGTCCCTAACAAAAAACACAGGTGCGATAAATAGGCTATGGAATCTCAACGCAATATATTGCTTATCGGTTTGCTTTTTGTCAGCTTTCTACTGTGGCAACAATGGCAAGTAGATAATGCTCCTCAACCGGTAGCACACACTCATACTTCAGTAGCCCCGTCTACTGTTGCCGATGCTCATAGTTCAGATGTACCTAGTGCTGATTCAGCATTACCTGAAGTAACGACGAATTCTAAAGAACTCATTACCGTTACTACAGACCTATTGGAGATTAAAATTGATCCAATGGGTGGTGATATCGTCTATTCAGCTTTGCTTGCTCATAAACTAGAAGAAAATGGCGATGATCCATTTATTTTATTAGAGCAAACAAACGACATCTATTATGTTGCTCAAAGTGGTTTAATCGGTCGTGACGGTATTGATAGTAGCCGTTCAGGTCGTGCCCATTTTGATAGCACTTCACGCGAATATACCTTAGCAGCAGATCAAGACACATTAAATGTGCCGCTAACTTACGTTGCAGCTAACGGTGTAACTTACACTAAGATGTTTACCCTTTACCGCGGTAAGTACAATGTTAATGTTGATTACAACATCAACAATACCTCTAGTGAACAGTTACAAGTTCAAATGTATGGGCAAATTAAGCACAGTATCAAGAAAAGTGAAAGCAGCATGATGATGCCAACTTATCGTGGTGCAGCTTTCTCAACAGCCGATACACGCTACGAGAAGTATAGCTTCGATGACATGGTTGACACTAACCTAGATAAATCGACACTGGGTGGTTGGGCTGCAATGCTACAACACTATTTCGTATCAGCTTGGGTGCCACCTGAAAATGATAAAAATATTATCTTTTCTAGCGTAAGCGCTGGCGGTTTAGCAAATATCGGTTTCCGTGGTGCACTTTATGACATTGCACCGGGTAGCGAGCAAACGCTTAATGCGCAGTTCTATGTCGGCCCTAAAGACCAAGAGTCATTATCAGAAATTTCTGATTCATTAAACTTGGTTGTAGATTATGGTTTCCTTTGGTGGTTAGCCGTTCCTATTTACAAGCTACTAATGTTCTTCCAGTCGCTCGTCACTAACTGGGGTATCGCAATTATCCTAATTACACTGACGGTTCGTGGTGCACTATACCCACTGACTAAAGCTCAATATACCTCAATGGCGAAGATGCGTAACTTGCAACCTAAGCTTGCAGAAATGAAAGAGCGTTTAGGTGATGACCGTCAGAAGATGGGTCAAGCTATGATGGAACTGTACAAAAAAGAGAAAGTTAACCCAATGGGTGGCTGTCTACCAATCTTGCTACAGATGCCAATCTTCATTGCGCTTTACTGGGTGTTACTTGAAAGTGTTGAACTACGTCATGCACCATTTATGTTATGGATCACCGACTTGTCAGTACAAGATCCATACTATGTCATGCCAATCTTAATGGGCATTTCAATGTTTGTGATGCAGAAGATGCAACCAATGGCGCCAACGATGGATCCAATGCAAGTTAAAATGATGCAATGGATGCCTGTTATCTTTACCGTGTTCTTCCTATGGTTCCCAGCTGGTCTGGTTCTATACTGGTTAGTGGGTAACTTAGTCGCAATTACTCAGCAAAAAATTATTTATGCTGGCTTGGAGAAGAAAGGGTTAAAATAACCTTCTAGCTTTAGCTCCAATTAAGCAAAGCGGCTAGATACTTCAGGTATCTGCCGCTTTTCTCATTTAATGAGAAGCACTTTTTAACTTGTAAACTTGAACTAGGAAACACAGTAATGACAACAGATACTATCGTGGCACAAGCGACCGCTCCTGGGCGTGGCGGTGTGGGGATTATTAGAGTGTCTGGCGACTTAGCTAGCAACGTTGCGATGGCGGTACTAGGGCGAGTCCCTAAGCCACGTTATGCCAACTACTGTGACTTTAAAAGTGACCAAGGCGATGTCATCGACCAAGGAATCGCATTATTTTTTAAAGGGCCTAACTCATTTACCGGTGAAGATGTATTAGAGCTTCAAGGCCATGGCGGCCAAATTGTGCTTGATATGCTTATTAAGCGTGTCATGGAAATCGAAGGTTTGCGTATAGCTAAACCTGGAGAGTTTAGCGAACAAGCCTTTATGAACGACAAGCTTGACCTAACACAAGCTGAAGCCATTGCTGACTTAATCGATGCTACAAGTGAGCAAGCAGCAAAAAGCGCATTAAACTCGTTACAGGGCGAATTTTCGACTCAAGTACACGAGTTAGTGGAGCAAGTAACTAACCTACGCTTATACGTCGAAGCTGCCATCGATTTTCCAGATGAAGAAGTTGATTTTCTGTCTGATGGTAAAATTTCAGGTTCACTCAATCGTATTATTACCAAGCTCAGCTCGGTGAAAGCCAGCGCTAAACAAGGTTCAATTATTCGAGAAGGGATGAAAGTGGTTATTGCTGGTCGCCCCAATGCCGGTAAATCAAGCCTTTTGAATGCGCTTGCAGGTAAAGAGTCTGCAATTGTAACTGAAATAGCAGGAACCACACGTGATGTATTACGCGAACATATCCACCTAGACGGTATGCCGCTACATATTATCGATACAGCAGGTTTACGTGATACTGCCGATACGGTAGAAAAAATTGGTATTGAAAGGGCTTGGGATGAAATAACCAGCGCCGACCAAGTACTGTTTATGGTTGATGGCACCACCACGAATGACGTTGATCCCCATGAAATCTGGCCAGACTTTATCGACCGCCTTCCTAAAAACTTAGGTGTAACAGTCATACGCAATAAGGCAGATCTTACCGGTGAAACTCTCGGCATAACCGAAGATGCTGGTCATCAGATCCACCGAATATCAGCAAAGACGGGCTTAGGTGTGGAAGACTTAAAGCAACACCTTAAATCACTAATGGGTTACCAAAGTAATTTAGAGGGCGGGTTTATTGCACGTCGTCGCCATTTAGAAGCGTTGGATCTTGCAAGCAGCCATTTAGATATAGGTAAAGAGCAACTAGAAGTATACCAAGCTGGTGAACTACTGGCAGAAGAGCTAAGGATGTCTCAGTTAGCGTTATCAGAAATCACCGGTAAATTTACCTCAGATGACTTACTTGGCAAAATATTCAGCTCATTTTGTATTGGTAAGTAGCCGCAACTAAACATTTAAGCCCTAGCTCTCTATCAGTTAAGTCTAGATCTTACCATTAAGATCTAGACGAATACTGTTTCCGACCCCGTAACTCAAATTTTACAGCTCGATCGCATTTAGATCGCTAACTGTAAACCTCTGTATAGACCCCATCAAAAATACGATCGTTAAAAACAAGTATCAACAGAGATATCAACAAGCAAAAGGGATCTATTAATAGATCGTAACAGTATAAGCAACACCACCTTAAGCCACTGATAAGTATGCTTATTATTTTAATTGATGATTTGTTTATTTACAAAATAAGCGTATAAAATTGATCTTATTCGATAAGTTATACTCAGAAAAATTCAACAAAAAAACTTCCCTGTGCAAAAGTGGATTACCTGTGGTTAAAATTCCCAATAGTTAGTACCGATCTTTACGCTTAGATCGATAAAAATATCATTTTACGTCAACAATACGACTGGCTTTACGATATTGGATCTTCCAACCGACCCACCGAGGTAACTCCCATCGTTTTGGGCCTTGTTTGCGACCACCGTTTATATAATCTAACATCACTCGTTTTCGTTTAGGCTCATATGTAACCTGTAATTTAAGCTCTGGTAGTTGTACTAATGCGGGGTAAAGTTGATCAAACTCTTCTCGCTGCCAATCAGGGATCCCATCAAACAATAGGTCTTCAGCTTCTAACATGCATAAATCTTCAAAGCCTTCCACCCCTAGTTCAACAAGCTTATCTTTAAGGTAAACATCGAGCACGAGTGGTTGATTAACCTTACAATCAAACTCCCGTGATTTACCCAATGCATACCAAATATTCCATGCAGCAACATCGGCAGCCAAGCGTTCGCCAATCCCAGGTAATTCACGCCCTTGAATAATACTCCGCACAATAGCATCAATCGCTTGCTCACCAGTGGCTTTCTCAACACGTAAATCAATCACCCTACCTGCATAAACTCGCTCAATAAGCACCTTGTGCGTGCCAGATAGCTCTTTTGTCTGTGCTAAACGGTCTTCACCTAAACCTGCTTGGCAAATTAATTGTGTTGAAATAGGCGCCATTACAGAGCCTAAGTTTAAAGTCTGTTTAACCCCTTTACCCGCTATAGAATGCTGATCAAATACCACCGCCGCAATAGCAGCCTCTTTACCTGAAAGGTCTCTAAGTTCAGGGGTAAAGCGGCTATCACGACCAATTTGTACCTCGCTAAAGCCATTGCCTAATGCTTGCACTCGCTTAATACGCCTAACAAATGCGAGTTCAGGTAAAGCCTTAATAACCGCTAATAGCCAACGGTTTCGTAACGCTTCAGATTTTCGGTCTAACATAACAGCCCTGTTTAACTTAGGTAGACCTAAAGCTTGCCTAATGTGGCACGCTAACTTACGCGCCTCTTTAATGGCATTATGTTCAATATTCAAAAAATCCACAGCGGATCCGCGTACTAATTTAATCAATGTAAAAGCATCACAGCCCAGCGGCTCCCAATCATGTAGTGACTTAACGTCGTATTCTGCACAGGGTTGTTGATACAAACGTTGTGGCACGCTTATAGCTGCCGCTAAATCCACCATAAGTTCGGTACATTCATCATCGGGCATAGCACTGATCAAATGGGCAAACTGAGTATCTATCGGTAATGGAAATAACTTTCGACCATGAGCAGTTACTTTTCCCAGTTGATCTATCGCCCCCATAGCTAACAAACGGCTTTCTGCTATCACTAGTGATTTAGGATTAATCGTGTCTACAAATTCAAGTTCATCGAGGCGTACCCCGCTGCATGCAGCAGCTAGCATAGGTTCTACTAATTCTTCACGCTGAAATTCTGGAGGTGAAATGGCTTCTAGTGGCGCATGCTCCCCCCATAAGCGCACACATAAACCCGCTTGCGTTCGACCAGCACGACCTTTGCGCTGTTCACTACTAGCTTTTGATATTCGTGCTAGCGACAATACAGTTCGACCATTTCGTTGATGAGTTCGCCGCTCTAACCCTGAATCAACCACTGCGCTTACACCTGGAATAGTCAAAGATGTTTCAGCTATATTGGTCGAAAAAATAACTCGTTGAATAAGGGCTGTAGCTAACAAAGCTTGCTGCTCAATGGGAGAAATAGCACCATGTAAAGCCACTAAATCAATATTAGCCATACCAACGTCAGCAGAAGGCTTACCTTGGATTAAAGACTGACATGCTTGCATGCAAGATAAGATTTCACGCTTGCCAGGCAAAAATACCAACACATCACCAGATGTCTGACTTAGTAAATATGTCACTGCAGCTTTTACTTTTTGCTCTAAATTGAATGCCTCAGGTAACTGTTGACTATTCGTTGACTGGTACGTTAGTTCCACGTGAAACATTTTACCTTGAGCCAACAACCTTTTTGAATTAAACCTATTATAATCAGATAAATAGCTATTAAGCCTGGCACCGTCAATTGTTGCTGAGGTAATAATTAATCGATGTTTACCACACTTTTTCAACAGTGCTAATAGTAAATCGGTGTCCCAACGACGCTCATGAAACTCATCAATAATCACCGTATCAAAACAAGCTAAACCCGCTTTCTCGTCATCACTGTCCATTGATAACCATCGTAACGCAACACCAGGGGTAACAAAGGCAATATCAGTATGCTCATCCACGCTGGAATCAAAACGAATAGCATGACCTACATTTATAGGTAGAATGGATTTTGATAAACGACTAGCTACGCTATAACTTTCTGCTAATTCACCAACATAACTTGCCAACGCCAAGCAAGCTACACGCCGAGGCTCAACCACTAATACCCGTTGTTTTTTACCATTTTCATCAGGCTCAGCACACCAAAGTGGTAGACGAGTTGATTTACCCGATCCGGTGTCTGATTCAACCACTAGATGGTGGTCTTTAATGGCTGACTTAAACTCTTGGTAGAGGGAGTCGATAGGTAACTTGATATTTGGGGAAATGGACATAGGTGGTAAACACTAAACGTTATTAGAAAGCCATAATAACGCGTAGTCAGTTAACTTGGTAATTAACGATAATATCTATGCAATAAAAGCTATGGATAAAGTTAGGTTGTTAAACTGTAGAAAATACCGCAGCTCGCGATAAAAAAAGTAAAAATACTGGGAGCAAACGCTGAAATACAGCTACCTTTTCAAGTAGTAAAGCTTACTGACGTTCAGGCACGATTTGTTTAATAATAAATATTAAGGCCACCCTAAGGTGACCTTATTGAACGACGCTTTATTAGTTCTTGCTAAAAAGCCTTAATTTATGCCCTAATTCAAGCAACACTTCTTATATTTTTTGCCACTTCCACAAGGACACGGATCATTACGCCCAGCTTGAATATCGGCAATAAAGGGCTGGTTAACATCAAAGTCTTCAAAATAGCTATCATCAAGCTCCTTTGGCGTATTCATTAAATCATCAAAAACCGCCATCAGGTCATCATCACTCATGTCAGATTCTGAGTTGAAGCCAGCCCACTGACTTAAGGACTCAATAACATCATAATCACCATTGATTAAACCGCTTTCCCACTCTGAATAGCCGATAGATTGATTGTCCCAATCAAGAATACACTTGTTTTCCGCGGGGCCTTCGTCGATAATTTTACTTTTTACATAGCCAACAAACTGATGGTGATACTGATTAAACTCATTTGAAATAAGCAAGTTAACCAACTCAAAAAGTGCGATTGTATGATTACTTTTAACAAGGTTGTCGATAAAATCAGGCACACTTTGGTTAAGGGTGTCTCTATCAATTTGACCAGTATGTAACTGAGTAAAAAGTGCACTTAAGGCTGACATTTTAACGATTTCACCCGCTTGCCCAGAGTTAATCAAAAAGCAAAGTTTTTCAGGACTCCCTTGAGCCAAAATGTAGTAAACGGTTGATAGATCTGATCCAATAAAATCCCCCAATAAGGAATCTAGTGGACTATTACAATCGTCCATATTGGTTAGGCTAATCAAAGATTCAAAACAGCTATATTCCTTACGATCAACAATTAGACAAATACCGAAAAAAAGTAAATTAGACTCCGTATCAGACAAATCCTGCTTAGCAATAAACCGCTGCATTAATTCATCTATAACCGGCAGTAATTCAGGCCACTGCAATCTAGCAGCTTGCAAAGCATCCACTGGAAGTTTAGTTAAGTCGCCACGACTCAACGTAGTAATTATATCGTCTAGTTTCATATTCAATTCGGTGTAAAAGGTGATGTAACCTATTAGGGTAGCAAAAGAGCCCGCTAAAACCTCAAATAAAATACTGACAACAGTAGATAAGTGCTTATCCGTAAACAAAGCCTGCCAACTTAACCTCTCATTTAAACGCCACATCACTTTCAATCGCGTTCGATAACTGTAAAATCCGCGCCTTGTTTCAATACTTCCCTTTATATAGTGCATTAATGATGATCGATTTAGCTTTACTCCCGTTATATCTCACCACCGTAGTCGCCCTACTCTTAATCCCTGGCCCAGACATGCTATTAATCGCAAGTTCAAGTTTAAGCTATGGAAAAAAAGTAGGCGTTTATGCCAGCTTTGGTAATGCAACATCGGGATTAATTTTAACAATACTTGCTGCTATGGGAGTTTCGGCATTAGTTGCAATGAACCCTATGGCTTTAGAATTATTACGTATTTTAGGTGCCGCATATTTACTAAAAATGGGTTGGGATTGTATGCGTAGTTCAGCAGCCGAAGCTCCAGAAATTGAACAACAACATAATCTGGCAAAATTACTATATCGCCGAGCGGTAATGAGCAACCTACTAAATCCAAAAGCACTAATCTTTTTTGTACTGTTTTTGCCGCAATTTGTATCAACACAGCTAAGTGCTAGCTCAGGCGAGCAAATGTTAGCTTTGGGGTTACTACTTAATATTATGGGGTTAACCTTCAACTTGCTACTGGTAGCATTGGTCGGAACGCTAGGCAAACCTTTACTAAAAAATGAAAATTTTCGCACCAATCAAAATAAGTTTATGGGCGTGATATTTTTCGCGCTAGCTATCTGGCTACTGGCTTCTCAGGTTCAATCAGTCACATAATTTAAAAGGCTCTATGCTTAGAGCCTTTTAAACACTTTAAATACAAACACTTAAGCTATATACAGAGCCTAACTCAAGCTTAATCGAGCAAAATAATCATCAGCAGCCGCTTTAACTTTCGGTGCTAATAATAGTGCCGACACCATTGTTGGAATAGCCATTAACGCATAAGCGCCATCAATAAGATTAATAATTTCATCAAGTGTAGCTGTAGCAGCAAACAAAATGGTTAGCAAGTATACATATTGATACTTGCGAATTTGTTTAGCGCCAAACAAAAAACTAAAGCACTGACCACCATAAAATGCTTGAGTAAAAATAGTGCTTATACTAAAAAAAAACACACACAATATAAGGATATATGGCCCAACACCTGGCATTGTTATCTCAAAAGCTTGAGCCGACAAGTTAACCCCCTCTGCCGCACTACCTTGCCACACTCCCGAAATTAAAATAATCAAAGCAGTACAAGTACACACTAATAACGTATCTATCGCAGGGCCAAGCATTGCGACTAAGCCTTCTTTAACTGGCTCATTAGTTTTGGCACTACCGTGAGCCATAACTTCAGTACCAATGCCAGCTTCATTTGAAAAAGCAGCGCGCCTAATACCTATCAACATAGTACCTAAAATACCGCCACCTACCGAGTTTAATGAGAAAGCCTCGTTAACGATTAAACCCAAATAAAATGGTACTTCATTGATGTGATTGACTATAACGTAAAAGGCACAAGCCATGTAAATCATAATCATCAACGGAACGACACTTTTAGCGACACTCGCAATTCGTTGTATTCCACCTAAAATTACGCTACCCACTAATAACATAACGACCAAACCCATGCTCAAATCAAGCCAAAATGTATTTTGCTCTACAGCATAAAAGCCCGGCTTTATGATTAGCCATTCCTTTAATATTTGAATTAATTGATTAGTATTGAATAGAGGAAAATTACCAATTAAACCCACTAAACAGAAAAAAACAGCTAAAAAACGCCATTTAGGGCCTAAACCTTCTGTAATAATATACATCGGTCCCCCCTGTAACTGACCATTCTCATCTTTTCCTCGGTACATAATTGCTAATGTACAAGTAAAAAACTTAGTCGCCATTCCAACAATAGCGCTGATCCACATCCAAAATATTGCACCAGGGCCACCCACCATAATAGCTACAGCAACACTGCCAATGTTACCCATTCCAACAGTACCAGCCATCGCACTTGATAACGCTCCTGCATGGCTTATATGCCCTTGAGCCCCTTTATCTGGGTGCTTTCCCCTAACAATAGCAATTGCATGCCCGATATAACGAAAAGGTATGAAACGAGAGTAAACAAGAAAAAATAGCCCACCACCAACGAGTAATACCAACATGTGTGGTCCCCAAGCTAGGTTCGCAAATTGGGCAGTTATAGATACTAATGTCATTTTTATACTCAATTGATGGTGGTGTTAAACAACAGAAACAGTTCTATTGTTACTTAGATGTTAACAATTGATAAACTAGCACTAATGCCTTATTACGCAAACAGCTATATATCTATAAGCCGCTAGCGCAATAAAATGGAGAGTTTAGTGGATAAAATTCGACTGACGAACTGGGTTATTGACACTGTAAAAGCACATTATCACTTAGCTTGAACGGGAGTTTTCACCTATCATGCACAACATAAATGACAATGTTTAGGCTCAATATTAGGAAGTAGCATGGCAAAAATAGAAATTTTAGTAGGCACAACATTAGGCAGTGCAGAGTATGTTGCAGATGAATTAGCTGATCAATTAAGCGAAATAGGCCATGAAGCCAACATACATTTAACCCCAAATCTAGACGATTTGGACCTCAATTCACTGTGGATAATAGCCTCTTCTACACATGGAGCAGGCGATCTTCCTGACAATATAGTGCCATTTTTAACCCAAATACAGACCTTAAAACCGGATCTGTCAGCAACAAAATTTGCCGTGTGTGCAATTGGCGATTCAAGTTATGACACTTTTTGCCAAGGGCCTGAAAAATTAGTTGAGCAGTTGTCCCTGTGCGGTGCACAAGTTTTTGTGGATAAGATCCAGATCGACATTCAATATGATCATATACCAGAAGAGGCTGCTATAGCTTGGTTAACTTGCTGGCAAGATCAACTTTAAGATCCTTTAACCAACCCCACATCGCGATCCCACTTCTAAATACCCACAATTTAGATCACACTTATCCACATATTGCAGTTAAAAATGATAAATATGTGGATAACGTATTATTTTCTTCTGATCAAACTCTGTATTAAGTAGAGACCGATCTGGTCAATGATCCACCTTGTGGATAACTAGGCGATCTATCCCCAAGCTTAAGCAAGTTTGATCGCGAATAGATCACAGGTTTGATCCGTTATTAACCTATGATTATAAAGGAAAATAAAGGTTATCCACCGAAAAGTGCTTCCTTAATAATAAACATAATAAGAGATCTATTTAAAGATCTTAAGATCTATTAAGCAGATCGGTGTTGTTCAAAACACACAAAATAGATCGTTCACCTTATGCAAAGCAAATGCTAAAATGATCCTCTCAAATACAGAATTTATCCTTTTACCAATCGAAGGCTGTCGAATGCAATTTCATGAACGGTTTGATGTAATCGTTGTTGGTGGTGGTCATGCTGGAACAGAAGCGGCGTTAGCTTCTGCCAGAATGGGATCCAAAACACTTTTGCTAACCCACAACATAGATACTTTAGGACAAATGTCCTGTAATCCTGCTATCGGCGGCATAGGCAAAGGACACCTGGTTAAAGAAATTGACGCCTTAGGTGGCGCAATGGCTATAGCAACCGATTACGCAGGGATCCAATTTAGAACATTGAATTCAAGCAAAGGCCCTGCAGTGAGAGCAACTCGTGCTCAAGCAGATAGAGCCCTTTATCGCCACAAGATCCAAGAAATTTTACAAAACCAACCCAATTTACGTATTTTTCAACAAGCGGTAGACGATCTTGTTGTTAAAAACGAAACCGTAGTGGGTGTAGTTACTCAAATGGGCTTAGCGTTTGAAGCTCCTGCAGTTGTGCTAACTGCCGGAACATTTTTAGCTGGCAAGATCCATATTGGATTAGAAAATTACAGTGGTGGACGTGCAGGCGATCCACCTGCAATCGCTTTATCACATCGATTACGTGAATTACCGATCCGAGTTGGTCGTTTAAAAACAGGTACACCACCTAGAATCGATGCTAACACCATTGATTTTTCAAAAATGATAGAGCAAAAAGGTGATGATCCATTACCTGTCATGTCGTTTATCGGTGATGTAAGCCAACATCCAGAGCAAGTGTCGTGTCATATCACGCATACCAATGAGAAAACTCACGATATTATTCGTGCTGGGTTGGATAGAAGCCCAATGTACTCGGGTGTGATTGAAGGGATAGGGCCACGCTATTGCCCTTCAATTGAAGACAAAATTAATCGATTTGCAGACAAAAATTCGCATCAAATATTTATCGAACCAGAAGGGTTAAATACCACTGAAATTTACCCTAATGGTATTTCAACCAGCCTACCTTTTGATGTACAGCTTAATTTAGTACGCTCGATCAATGGCATGGAAAACGCAGAGATCATGCGCCCTGGTTATGCGATTGAATATGATTATTTTGATCCGCGCGATCTTAAAAATTCATTAGAAACCAAAACGATCAACGGTTTGTTTTTTGCTGGACAAATTAACGGGACTACCGGTTACGAAGAAGCTGGTGCTCAAGGTTTGCTAGCAGGTATGAATGCGTCGCTACAAGTTCAAGGTAAAGAAACTTGGTGCCCACGCCGTGACCAAGCATATCTTGGCGTACTTGTTGATGATTTATCTACGTTAGGAACAAAAGAGCCGTACCGCATGTTTACTAGCCGTGCCGAGTACCGCTTATTGCTTCGAGAAGATAATGCTGATTTACGTTTAACAGAGAAAGGTCGTGAACTTGGCTTAATTGATGATGATCGTTGGGCTAAATTCAGTGAGAAAAAGGAGTCGATCGAACTAGAGCTTCAGCGTCTTCGTAGTCAGTGGATCCACCCTAAATCACCACTTGTAGATGTGTTAAATCCACATTTAAATACGCCAATAGCGCGGGAAGCTACTTTTGAAGATTTATTACGTCGTCCTGAACTCGATTACCCAACATTGATGTCAATAGATGGTTTTGGACCAGGTATAGACGATCAACGAGCTGCAGAACAAGTGCAAATCCAAGTTAAATACTCGGGTTACATTCAGCGACAACAAGATGAGATCGACAAAGCGATCCGTAATGAAACAACTGGCTTGCCGTTGGATTTTGATTATCAAGAAGTTCCAGGGCTTTCTAACGAAGTGATTGCAAAAATGAATGAGCATAAACCTGAGACAGTAGGCCAGGCCTCTCGTATTTCAGGTATGACACCTGCTGCAATATCTATCTTGTTAGTTCATTTGAAAAAACGTGGTTTATTAAGAAAAAGCGCTTAAATAGCGCGATATAACGCAAGATTGCATGATAAAGGGAAGTCTTGAGGCTTCCTTTCATCTTTTCTGCGCTTCATAATACCGACATATCTGAGTTACATTGTTTTGAGGACACAACCCGTGTTATATGCCCAGTTAAACGAATACATGGCTGAAGTAGGCCTAGAAGCTACCGAACATCAAAAAAAGCAACTTGTTGATTTTGTTGGTATGCTCAACAAATGGAATAAGGCATTTAACCTGACTTCTGTGCGTGATCCAGAACAAATGTTAATTAGACATATCATGGATAGTTTGGTTGTTTCCCCGCACTTACAAGGTTCGCGCTTTATTGATGTAGGTACAGGGCCAGGCTTACCTGGGATCCCGCTGGCGATTTTGAATCCTGACAAAGAATTTGTATTACTTGATAGTTTAGGTAAGCGTATTCGTTTTCAAAAGCAGGTTCAGTTTGAGCTTGGGATCAACAATATTTCGTCAGTAGAAAGTCGGGTTGAAGCTTATGAACCTGAAGAGTTGTTTGATGGAGTACTAAGCCGTGCGTTTGCTTCAATTCAAGATATGTTGCAATGGTGCCAACACTTACCAAAGGCTGATGGCTGTTTTTATGCGCTAAAAGGTCAATTGAATGAAGAGGAAATGGCCAATTTACCATCTGAATTTGTCATCACTGATACTGTTGAGTTGGTGGTTCCTAAGCTAGAAGAGCAACGCCATTTATTAAGAGTGGTAAAACAAGATTAAACTTAATATGTAAGCTTGTAATTGTTTTGCTTTAGATTAAAAGCTAAAGCAAGGCAGGTAAAGCGAACTGAATTGTTGCATTATTTCAGCGCTTCAAGCACTTTGGAAAAGTAAGCACGCTAATTCCCCCTCATTTTTAAGACTGCCAATGAGATAGGGTCGGAATATAATAAAAGTGACTGACAGGGTGATATTGTGGGTAAAGTGATAGCCGTAGCTAACCAAAAAGGTGGCGTCGGAAAAACAACAACTTGTGTAAACCTAGCGGCTTCGCTAGCAGCAACCAAACGACGCGTACTGCTGATCGATCTCGATCCGCAAGGTAACGCAACAATGGGAAGTGGGATCGACAAATACACTGTCGAAAACACAGCTTATGACTTATTGGTTGAAGAAAAAACATTTGAAGAAGTTGTTTGCCGAGACACCAGTGGAAAATACGATCTAATAGCCGGGAATGGAGACGTTACCGCTGCTGAAATTAAGTTGATGGAATTTTTTGCTAGGGAGATCCGTTTACGTAACGCTTTAGCCCCGATTAAAGATGACTATGATTTTATTTTTATAGACTGCCCACCTTCCCTCAATATGCTTACTGTCAATGCCATGTCCGCTGCAGATTCTGTTTTGGTCCCGATGCAGTGTGAGTATTATGCGCTAGAAGGCTTAACAGCCCTAATGGATACCATTAGTAAGATAGGTGAAATGGTCAACCCTGGCCTGTATATAGAAGGGTTACTGCGAACTATGTATGACCCACGTAATCGCCTATCAAATGATGTATCAGATCAAATAAAACAACATTTTGGTGACAAAGTTTATCGTACAGTTATCCCAAGGAACGTTCGGCTTGCTGAAGCGCCTAGTTTTGGTGCTCCAGCAATGTATTACGATAAATCGAGCGCAGGAGCAAAGGCCTACTTAGCATTGGCTGGCGAAATTATTCGCCGAGCAGAGCAATTAGAATTGGCTGAGCAAGATTAAGGAAAAAAGATGACGTTAAAGAAAAGAGGCCTAGGTAAAGGGCTTGATGCACTACTAAGCACCAGCCATGCAGCAAGTAAAAGATTAGCGCCTCAAGCTGAGGAAATTACTGACAATGTTGTTAATGATGAGCTGATTACTTTAGATATCGACAGGTTACAACCTGGTAAGTATCAGCCGCGCAAAGACATGTCGGCAGATGCACTTGAAGAGCTTGCAGAGTCTATCCGTGCCCAAGGTATTATCCAACCAATAGTTGTACGCACGGTATCGCCTAACCAGTTTGAGATTATTGCCGGTGAGCGGCGCTGGCGAGCATCGCAGCTTGCAGGTCTTACTAAGCTCCCTTGTATCGTTAAACAAGTTCCTGATGAAGCTGCTGTTGCTATAGCATTGATTGAAAACATTCAGCGCGAAGATTTAAATGCGATGGAAGAAGCTATAGCACTAAACAGATTGATTGAAGAGTTTGAGCTCACCCATCAACAGATAGCCGACGCGGTAGGTAAATCTCGAGCATCAGTGTCTAATTTATTACGTTTAAATGGCTTAAATGAAGCTGTAAAGCGTATGTTAGAAAACGGTGATATTGATATGGGTCACGGTCGCGCGTTATTGGCGATTGAAGGTGACGAACAAACCAACTTAGCTAGAATCGTCGTTTCTAAAGAGCTTACTGTTCGCGAAACCGAGCGTCTAGTCAATAAAACGTTAAATCAAGTTGAAACCACCGAAAAACCGACTAAAGACCATGATGTTAGTCGTTTAGAGAGTCAGTTGATTGAAAGGTTAGGTGCTAAAGTTTCACTGACCCACAACAAGAAGGGTAAAGGGAAAATGGTAATTAATTATCAAAATTTGGCCGAATTAGAAGGTATTATCAATAAAATCCGCTAAAAACTCAGAGTGACATTGATATTATGTAACTTTGTGACAATGGTAAATCTTCCACTTAAAGACTTTTGGTGTAGATCACGCTAAAAGTCTCCTTTTTCTGTCAGTTAAACTTGCTTTGAAACACTGAGGCGGTATACTTTCGCAAGCTTTTTGTACCTCGGGTTTATACGGATATATGTAATCCGGTCATCGAAACATAAAGTGATAATGCGGAGAAGTAAAATTGAGTAAAGTTTTAGCACGTCGTGGCCGTTTGTCAGCCTATAAATTGGTTTTGATTCAGGCAGCGGTTGCTGGGAGCGTATCAGTTTTCTTTTTCGCCATGTGGGGAGCTCAGTATGGCATATCTGCTTTAGCAGGTGCTGCTATTGCTGTACTCCCTAATTTTGTATTCGCAACCCTCGCTTTTTCCCATACGGGAGCAAGCTCTGCAGCAAAAGTTGTTAAGACTTTCTACTGGGGGGAAGCGGTAAAGCTGCTGTTAACCATAGCAATGTTTTCGTTAGTGTTTATCAATATAGAAGTTGGCTTTATGCCTCTTTTTGTGTGTTACACATTGGCGTTAATAGTGCATTGGACAGCTCCTTTATATTTCAAGCAAAGTTAAGTGGGATGAATCATGGCTGCAACTGGTGAGGCGTTAACACCGCAGGGCTATATCCAGCATCACCTTACCAACCTAAGTGTTGGTGAAGGCTTCTGGACATGGCATATTGATTCGTTGTTCTTCTCGGTTGGGCTTGGTGTTTTGTTCTTGTGGCTATTCCATAGCGTTGGCAAGAAAGCGACTACCGGTGTTCCTGGCAAACTTCAGTGTTTTGTCGAGATGGTAGTTGAGTTCGTTGACAGTAGCGTTAAGGAAACATTCCATGGCCGCAATCCTGTTATTGCTCCGTTGGCATTAACTATTTTTGTATGGGTATTCATGATGAACTTCATGGATATGATTCCAGTTGACTGGATCCCTGAGCTAGCAGCTGCTGCTGGTATCCCATACATGAAAGTTGTTCCAACGACCGACTTAAACATTACCTTTAGTTTAGCTCTAGGTGTGTTTGTGCTGATTGTTTACTACAGCATTAAAGTCAAAGGCATTACAGGTTTTGTTAAAGAACTGACTCTGCAGCCTTTTAACCATTGGGCAATGATACCCGTCAACTTCCTGCTAGAAACGGTTACTTTAATCGCTAAGCCAATTTCATTGGCATTGCGTTTGTTTGGTAACTTGTATGCGGGTGAGTTGATTTTCATCCTTATTGCGTTGATGTACGGTGCTAACTGGGCATTATCTACTCTAGGTGTTTCATTACAACTAGGTTGGTTAATTTTCCATATTATGGTTATCACTTTGCAAGCGTTTATCTTCATGATGTTGACCATTGTTTACCTAAGCATGGCACATGAAGATCATTAAGGATCTGCTGTAAAAAAAATTTAAACTAAATCATTAATAACAAAGATTTAGAATATTGGAGATAGAGATGGAAACTGTATTAGGCATGACAGCTATTGCTGTTGCTCTGTTGATTGGTATGGGTGCGTTAGGTACTGCTATCGGTTTTGGCCTACTAGGTGGCAAGTTCTTGGAAGGCGCTGCGCGTCAACCAGAAATGGCTCCTATGCTACAAGTTAAAATGTTCATCGTCGCGGGTCTATTGGACGCCGTTACTATGATCGGTGTTGGTATTGCATTATTTATGCTATTTACTAACCCTCTTGGTGCAATGCTTTAATAAACGCTTCTGTCTTTAAACTTAATAGGAGGCTGTTGTGAATATCAACGCTACCCTACTCGGTCAGACGGTTGCCTTTTTTCTCTTCGTGTGGTTCTGCATGAAGTTTGTTTGGCCCCCTTTGATGAATGCCATCGAAGAGCGTCAAAAAAGGATTGCCGACGGTCTAGCTGATGCAGACCGTGCCGTGAAAGACCTTGAGTTGGCCCAGGCGAAAGCCACTGACCAACTAAAAGATGCAAAAGCGACTGCTAACGAAATTATTGAGTCTGCGAACAAACGCAAAGCTCAAATCGTTGATGAAGCTAAAGCCGAAGCTGACGCTGAGCGAGCTAAAATTATCGCTCAAGGTCAAGCAGAAATTGAAGCTGAACGTAATCGCGTAAAAGAAGACTTGCGTAAGCAAGTTGCTACTCTTGCCATTCTTGGTGCTGAGAAAATTCTTGAGCGTTCGATTGATGAAGCCGCACACAGTGACATAGTTGATAAACTTGTTGCTGAACTTTGATAAGGAGTTAGAGTTATGGCTGAAATAACCACCATCGCTCGTCCTTACGCAAAGGCAGCGTTTGATTTTGCTCTAGAACAAAACGCAATGGATAGCTGGGCAGAAATGCTTGGTTTTGCTGCATTAGTTAGTGAAAACGAAACTATGCAGCCGCTATTGTCTGGCTCTTTAGCCAGTAACCAGCTTGCAGAACTCTTTATTGGAGTTTGTGGTGAGCAGGTCAATGAGCAAGCTCGAAATCTGTTAAAGGTAATGGCTGAAAACGGTCGTTTAGTAGTGCTACCAGCTGTTGCTCAACAATTTGTTGAGATGCAACACGAGTATGCGAAAGAAGTTGAAGCGTTCGTCGTTTCGGCAACTGAGCTAACCTCTGAGCAACAACAGGAAATGAGCGCTTCTTTAGAGAAACGTCTAGCACGCAAAGTTAAGCTGAATTGCAGCATAGATGCCAGCCTTGTTGCTGGTGTAATTATCACGGCAGGTGATCTAGTCATTGATGGCTCGGTCCGCGGAAAAATTTCGCGTCTGTCTGATACGCTGCAGTCGTAATTGGGAGTTTGAGCATGCAACTGAATTCCACTGAAATCAGCGATCTGATTAAACAGCGGATCGAGCAGTTCGAAGTCGTTAGTGAAGCTCGCAACGAAGGTACAATCGTTGCAGTAAGTGACGGCATCATCCGCATCCACGGCCTAGCCGATGTGATGCAAGGTGAAATGATCGAGCTGCCTGGTAACCGTTTTGCAATCGCGTTGAACTTAGAACGTGATTCTGTCGGTGCAGTAGTAATGGGCCCTTATGCCACTTTGGCAGAAGGCGATAAAGTTAAAACAACAGGCCGTATTTTGGAAGTACCTGTTGGCCGTGGTCTTTTAGGCCGTGTAGTCAACACTCTAGGTGAGCCAATTGACGGTAAAGGACCTATCGATAGTGATGGTTTCTCTCCTGTTGAAGTAATTGCACCAGGTGTAATTGAGCGTAAGTCAGTAGATCAACCAGTACAAACTGGTTATAAAGCTGTTGACTCCATGATCCCAATCGGTCGTGGCCAGCGTGAATTGATCATTGGTGACCGTCAGATCGGTAAAACCGCTCTTGCGATTGATGCAATTATCAACCAAAAAGATTCAGGCATTAAATGTGTATACGTAGCTGTAGGCCAAAAGGCTTCTACAATTGCTAACGTAGTACGCAAGCTTGAAGAGCACGGCGCTTTGGCGAACACCATTGTTGTTGTTGCTACAGCTTCTGAAGCTGCTGCACTACAATACTTGGCTCCATACTCTGGTTGTACAATGGGTGAATATTTCCGTGACCGCGGTGAAGACTCACTAATCGTATATGATGATCTGTCTAAGCAAGCTGTTGCTTACCGTCAGATTTCATTGTTGCTAAAACGTCCACCAGGACGTGAAGCATACCCAGGTGATGTATTCTATCTTCACTCTCGTCTGTTAGAACGTTCTTCACGTGTTAACGCCGAGTATGTTGAGAAGTTCACTAAAGGTGAAGTTAAAGGCCAAACTGGTTCTTTGACTGCTCTACCAATTATTGAAACTCAAGCGGGTGACGTATCTGCATTCGTACCGACTAACGTAATTTCGATTACCGATGGTCAAATCTTCCTTGAAACTGACCTATTTAACTCTGGACTACGTCCTGCTGTTAACCCTGGTATTTCGGTTTCTCGTGTTGGTGGTGCGGCTCAGACTAAAATCATCAAGAAACTGTCTGGTGGTATTCGTACCGCGCTAGCACAGTATCGAGAGCTTGCAGCGTTCTCACAGTTTGCATCTGACTTAGATGATGCAACTCGTGCTCAACTTGAGCATGGTGAGCGTGTTACCGAACTAATGAAGCAAAAGCAATATGCTCCAATGAGTATTGCCGATCAGTCTGTGTCTATTTTCGCAGCTGAAAAAGGTTACTTGAAGAGTGTTGAGCTGAATAAGATCGGTGATTTCGAAGCGTCTCTGCTCTCTTTCATGAACAGTGAACATGCTGACCTAATGAAGACCATCAACGAAACTGGCAACTACAACGCCGACATCGAAGGTGAGTTGAAGGCTAGCTTGGACAAGTTCGTAGAAACCCAAACCTGGTAAAAATTAGAGGTGTCTAGGCACCTCAGGTCCAGAATTGGAGAGTAAAGATGGCCAACGCTAAAGAGATTAAAACCAAGATCGCGAGTGTTCAAAACACTCAGAAGATCACGTCTGCAATGGAGATGGTTGCCGCGAGTAAAATGCGTAAAGCACAAGATCGCATGGCAGCTAGTCGACCATATGCAGAAAATATGCGTAAGGTGATCGGTCACGTGGCGCAAGGTTCTCTCGAATATAAGCATCCTTATTTGGAAGTGCGAGAAGCCAAGCGTGTTGGTTACATTGTAGTGTCAACCGACCGTGGTCTTTGTGGTGGTCTGAACGTTAACCTTTTCAAAAAGGTTATCGCAGACGTGAAGAAGCAGCGTGAAGCCGGTGCAGAAGTAGAATTCTGCCCAATTGGTGCACGTAGCGTACAATTCTTCACTAATTTTGGCGGAATAGTACCTGCTCAAGCATCTGGTTTAGGTGACGCACCGTCGTTAGCTGACCTGATCGGAACAGTACGTGTGATGCTAGAAGCATACAATGAAGGCAAGCTGGATCGTTTGTACGTAGTATTCAACAAATTCGTTAATACTATGACTCAGACTCCTGTGATCGAGCAGCTGCTACCTTTGCCTAAGTCAGAAGAAGATGAGATTTCTCATCACTGGGACTACTTATATGAGCCAGATCCAAAAGAACTTTTGGATACATTATTGGTTCGTTATGTAGAGTCTCAAGTTTACCAAGGTGTTGTTGAAAACATTGCATCTGAGCAAGCAGCCCGTATGGTTGCTATGAAAGCTGCAACAGACAACGCTGGTGAACTTATCAGTGACTTGGAGTTGGTCTATAACAAGGCCCGTCAGGCTGCTATTACGCAGGAACTGTCGGAAATTGTTTCAGGTGCCGCCGCCGTTTAGGCTAGGTAACGAATACAAGTTTTAGAGGATTAATCATGAGCACAGGTACTGTTGTCCAAGTAATTGGCGCGGTTGTGGACGTTGAGTTTCCACATGATGCCGTACCTCAGGTATATGACGCTCTAGAGATCAAAAGTGAAGGCTTGGTGCTGGAAGTTCAGCAGCAACTAGGTGGTGGTGTAGTTCGTACCATCGCTATGGGTTCTTCAGATGGTCTGCGTCGTGGCCTTGAGGTTGTAAACTCTGGTTCACCAATTACTGTTCCGGTTGGGGAAAAAACCCTTGGCCGTATTATGAACGTATTGGGTCAACCAGTAGATGAAGCTGGCCCTATCGGTGAAGAAGATCGCTATGTGATCCACCGTGAAGCTCCTTCATACGAAGATCAATCAAACACCACTGAACTTTTAGAGACTGGTATTAAGGTTATCGACCTTGTATGTCCATTCGCTAAGGGTGGTAAAGTTGGTTTGTTTGGTGGTGCTGGTGTTGGTAAGACCGTCAACATGATGGAACTTATTAACAACATCGCTAAAGCACACTCTGGTTTATCAGTTTTCGCTGGTGTAGGTGAGCGTACTCGTGAGGGTAACGACTTCTACTACGAGATGGAAGATTCAGGTGTTCTCGATAAAGTGGCCATGGTTTATGGTCAGATGAACGAGCCTCCAGGAAACCGTCTACGTGTGGCACTAACTGGTCTAACTATGGCCGAGAAGTTCCGTGACGAAGGTAAAGATGTACTTTTCTTCGTTGATAACATCTATCGTTACACCTTGGCAGGTACAGAAGTATCTGCACTGCTAGGCCGTATGCCATCAGCAGTAGGTTACCAGCCAACATTGGCTGAAGAGATGGGTGTACTTCAGGAGCGTATTACATCGACTAAAACAGGGTCTATTACCTCTGTTCAAGCCGTATACGTACCTGCGGATGACTTAACGGATCCATCACCAGCAACAACCTTCGCTCACTTAGATGCGACTGTTGTATTGTCTCGTAACATTGCTTCTCTGGGTATTTACCCAGCGGTTGACCCATTGGATTCGACTTCACGTCAGCTAGATCCACAGGTTGTTGGCCAAGAGCATTACGATGTTGCTAACGGTGTTCAAACTGTACTTCAGCGTTACAAAGAGCTGAAAGATATTATTGCGATCCTAGGTATGGATGAATTATCTGATGAAGATAAAACAACTGTATTCCGTGCTCGTAAGATTGAAAAATATCTTTCACAGCCTTTCTTCGTTGCAGAAGTATTCACCGGTTCTCCAGGTAAGTACGTTTCTCTTAAAGACACAATCCGTGGCTTCAAGGGCATTCTAGATGGTGAGTTCGATCACCTTCCAGAGCAAGCGTTCTACATGGTTGGTTCAATCGACGAAGCCGTTGAGAAAGCTAACAAAAAATAACTTAGTACTCTGTAGTAATGCAGAGACTAGTTTAAGGAGAACGGATGGCAGCCATGACAGTACAGCTTGATATTGTAAGTGCAGAAAATAGCATCTTTTCTGGTCTTGTAGCACACCTACAAGTGACTGGTTCAGAAGGTGATCTAGGTATTATGCCTGGTCACGCGCCATTGCTGACAAATATCAAGCCTGGCATGGCGCGCATCGTCAAGCAAGATGGAAAAGAGGAAGTGTTTTACCTTTCAGGCGGAATCCTGGAAGTGCAACCTTCTTCTGTTTCAGTATTGGCTGACGTCGTTATGCGTGCCGATGATATTGACGAGCAAGCCGCTGTAGAAGCGAAGCGTCGTGCAGAAACCGCTATGGCGGATGCAGGTGCAGACTTCAACTATGCAGCAGCAGCTATTGAGCTAGCTCAAGCAGTTGCTCAGCTTCGCGTTGTCGAGACCATCAAGAAAAACATTGCCAGATAAGGTTATTGTTTAAATAAAAAAGGCGCCTAAGGGCGCCTTTTTTGTATGTCTAATATTATTGCCACAGTTAAACTTTTACAGCTATAGCCGTTGCTAAAGTTAATGATAGGTCGCTGGTTGGCGACTTATAGCGGCCTAGGCTACAAATTGACGATTATGTCTGACAAATATCCAGTTACAGCCAACAATTTAAGTGTGGTTAATCCGCATTCTTGTGATTTTAACGACTTCACCGACCATACATAGCTTAAGCTGAGACGCTATAGCAACCACTGTTGATGACTGAGCTTGATGGCATTTTATTGTTATGTGAGCGGTTTCAGTTTGAACGATATTTACCAGTGCTATTCTTGGTAATTATCAGATAGTAGAGATGTATGTATGCAACAAGTTCTCATCATTGTGAATGACGCTCCTTATGGATCTGAGCGGTTATTTAATGCATTAAGATTAGCCATACAACTAAATGAACAGGAACTTTCTGCGGTTAAGTTAAAACTGTTTTTACTTTCAGATGCTATTACCGCTGTCTTGCCAAAACAAATACCTAGTGAAGGTTATAACATCCAGCAAATGCTGGAGATCTTAATTGCTCAAAATACCGACATTAAATTTTGTGGTTCATGCATGCACGCTCGTGGCTTAACAGGTTTACGTGTTATAGAGGGGGGCAATGTAGCTACTATGGATGATCTTGCGCAGTGGGTATTAACTTCCGACAAGACTGTGACTTTTTAATGATAAGTGAATTACGGTGGAGTCGCTTTTAAAACCTTAATAGCTTAAGATCAGTTAATAGCATAGATTTTATTGTTACTTTTTTATCGTTAGTTATAACCCTAAGGATTTTTCATGGCACTAAATGTAGTGATTTTAGCCGCAGGCAAGGGAACCCGCATGCGCTCTGATCTCCCTAAAGTACTTCACCCTATCGCACATAAAAGCATGGTTCAGCATGTAATCGACACTGCGCATAAGGTAGGAAGTGATGCCATTCAGCTGGTTTATGGTTATGGCGCCGACAAGTTGCAATCTCAGCTAGGTGAGCAGCAACTTAATTGGGTACTGCAAGCGCAGCAATTGGGAACAGGCCATGCTGTAGCCCAAGCAAATGAGCATATTAAAGATGATGATACAGTTCTAATTCTTTATGGTGATGTACCATTAATTCAATCATCTACGCTAGAGTCATTGTTAGCTGCACATGAACAGAACGGCTTAGCTATATTAACTGTTAATCTACCTAATCCAACTGGTTACGGTCGTATTGTGCGTGAAGCTGGTAAAGTGGTCGGTATTGTTGAACAAAAAGATGCAAACCCAAAACAATTAGCCATTAATGAAGTTAATACCGGTATTATGGCCGCACCTGGTAAGCAACTTAAAGCATGGTTAAGTCAGTTATCATCAGATAATGCTCAAGGTGAGTATTATTTAACAGATATTGTTGCGATGGCGCATAAAGATGGTGTGAGTATTACTACTGCGCAACCAGAGTCCGCAATTGAAGTTGAAGGCGCTAATAATCGAGTACAGTTGGCGCAACTTGAGCGTGCTTATCAAGCTCGAGCAGCTGAAAAATTAATGCTTGCTGGGGCTAATTTACGCGATCCAGCTCGTATAGATATTCGTGGCGACGTTAGTGTTGGCATGGATGTTATGATTGATGTAAATGTTATTATTGAAGGTAAAGTTACTATTGGTAATAACGTGACAATTGGCGCTGGCGCCATTCTTATAGATTGTGATATTAGCGATAACGCGGTTATTAAGCCTTACTCAATTATTGAAAAAGCAAAATTGGGTCAATCGGCTAGTGCTGGACCATTTGCCCGATTACGTCCGGGAGCAGAGTTGAAAGAAGATGCTCATGTGGGGAATTTTGTCGAAATTAAGAAAGCGGTATTAGGAAAAGGTTCTAAAGCGGGTCATTTAACCTATATTGGTGATGCGCAAATTGGCAGCGGCGTTAACATTGGTGCCGGTACAATTACTTGCAACTATGATGGTGCCAATAAGTTCCAGACTATTATTGAAGATAATGTGTTTGTTGGTAGTGATACGCAGTTAGTTGCGCCAGTAACTATTAGTAAAGGTGCGACGCTAGGTGCTGGTTCTACTATTACTAAAGATGTTGCTGCTGACGAACTAGTGATAACGCGTGTGAAACAGCGCCATATTGCGGATTGGCCAAGACCAGTCAAGCAACCTAAATAATCAGCGCCATATTGCTGTAAAAGCGACCTTAAGGTCGCTTTTTTGTTTGTATATTAAGCAGATACAGCTTTTGATACCTTAGCTATACAGTTAATAATACATCTTTACAAAAACTGACATTCGCAAAGGGTATATTAGCAAGTGTTTTTTTAGCATATTTTTTGATATTTGAAGCTTATCACTACCTAGTCACAAATTTGATGAAAAAGCTATAAATACAAACCATTCTCATTTATATTGCGCCCAATTATTACATTTCGGTTTCCTTTTTGGGGTTGTTTATGTCTTTTCAGGCGTCGTTTAAGTTTTCTCGTATTGGGCTTGCTGTAGTCACTGCATTAGCATCATCCACAGCTTTTGCTGAAGGAGTTGCAGTAGAATCAAACGCTGTTGCTGATACTAATATTGAACGTATTTCTGTTACAGGACGTAACTTCAACGATTACAATGTAGGTTCATCTTCTGGTGCCATGCGAGGTGATATCGACATTCTAGATACACCACAGTCAGTGACTGTTATTCCAGACTTTGTTACTGATGAGCAGCTTGCTACCAACCTTGGTGAAGTGCTGGTTAATGACTCTAGTGTGACCAGTGGTAGTGAAAAATGGAACCGTCAGGTATTCAGTGTACGTGGTTTTGAATTGGCATCAGGTTCTGGCTTTTTGATTAACGGCCATCAGCAATGGTCGCACTATGTACAACCTATTGAGACTTTGCAGCAAGTAGAGGTGCTAAAAGGTCCTTCAAGTATGCTTTACGGTCAGTCTGGCCCGGGCGGCTTGATCAACATGGTCAGCAAAAAGCCAACCTATGAAACCATGTTTGATTTTGGTTTCGATACAGATGAAAACGGCTCTACTCGCTTTCAGGTTGATGCGGGCGGCAGCTTAAATGAAGCTCAAACTATTCGATACCGCACTGTGCTGGTTAAGCAAGACACTCAATACTGGCGTGAATACCAAGATGGCACCAACCAAGAACGTGACCGTTGGTTAGGCTATCTAAACCTTGAATTTGATCTTACCGATGATCTGCTACTTTCTGTAAAGTATGATCATACCCAAGATAAAACCGGTATTGACCGCGGTGGTTGGTTAGACAGCAGCGGCGATTTGATCGGTGATAGTGACACTATTTGGGATCAGTCTTGGGCGTTTACTGACAACACCATTACCAATATGGGCGCTGACTTAACTTATCACCTTTCTGATGAGTGGAAAATCAAAGCTGGTTTTAATGATCAGCAGTTTGACCGTCAACGTTTAGACTCAAGCCCTACTCTAATATCCGGTTCAGAAGACCCGCTAACTGATGGTTACTATATTAGCCCATTTGATCGCTATGATGATTGGCAGCATAAAACTGGGTACATTGATTTTACTGGTAATGTTTACACTGGCGAAATTGAGCACCAGCTTCTTATTGGGGCAAACATGCTTGATTATTACTATGGCCAGTTAAAAGATTCTGGCGAAAGAAACCAGTTGGTTATGCCTGGTCAACCGGTTCTGCAGCCTACTCTTGATTATAATAATGACACTACATTAAGTGAAAGCGAATACAAGCATTACGGTTTTTACGTTCAAGATTTAGTCACGATTAATGATGAATGGCAAGTGCTTGCTGGTGTGCGTTACGACGAACAAAAGAAAGACGGTGCTGGTAACAACAGCTACGCGGTATCACCTAAATTTGGTGCTATCTACTCACCTGCAGAGAACAGCAGCATTTATGTAAACTACTCAAAGAGCTTCACGCCACAAGGTATTGTCAGTGATGATAATGACATTAACGACGGTCTGAATTTAGACCCAGAATACGGCGAACAATATGAGATAGGTACTAAGTGGGAGCTATTTGACGGTAGTCTTTTATTGACGGGTGCTGTATTTGATATCACTGTTTCTAACGTAACGGTTCAAGAAGAGATAGAAGGCAGCTCAGAAACCATAACAACTCAAAGTGGTGAGCAACGCCATAAAGGTTTTGAAATGGGCGCACAAGGTCAAGTTAGTGAGAAGTGGTTCATGACTGGCTCGATGATGTACCTTAATGCTGAATATGTTCGCCCTGAAAGTGACTCTTTAAATGGGATGACACCTGTTGATGCACCTGAGTGGTCAGCTAATATGTGGACTCGTTACGAGATGACCGATAATTTAGCGATTAACTTTGGTGCAGTTTATGTGGGCGAGCGTTTTGCTAACACTGCGAATACGATTGCTAAAGATGGGTATGTTCGTTTCGATATGGGAGCTGCATACACCATGGATGTTATGGGAAGCGATGTAAGCGTACGTGTTAATGTGCAAAACTTATTTGATGAAGATTACCTCGCGGGTGGTTCTACAACTGACGTTACAGTTGGCGAAGGTCGTAACTTTAGTTTGGCACTAGAAGCTAAGTTCTAAATATTTACCTATCCATGAAAGCCTCTATCGAAAGATAGGGGCTTTTTTATGGCCGAAATTTGCTTCAACACTCGTTTATAAGTTTCAAAACTGGCTTTTAAGTTTCGTTTGATTATAATATTCCTTTCGAAACGAAACTTTATGACCATTATTAATGAATAAACGTAATACTCAGCAACGCCGTCATAGCATTATCAGCTTGCTTAATCAGCAGGGTGAGGTGAGTGTTGAGCAGTTGTCATTACGTTTTGAAACATCTGAAGTCACCATTCGTAAAGATCTTGCGACCTTAGAAAAAGCAGGCTTGTTACTTAGGCGCTATGGTGGAGCCGTTGCCGTACCTGATGAAGTTACTCAGCAGTTTAGTGCCAAAATTGCGCCAAATAAAGTGTCTATAGCTAAGGCTGCAGCAGAGCTTATTCGCGATCATAATCGTGTCATTATCGATAGTGGTAGCACAACCTCAGGCATAATTGCTCAGTTAAATACTAAACGCGGCTTATTGGTAATGACTAACTCATTGGCGCTAGCCAATGCTATACACGAGTTAGAAAATGAACCAACTTTATTAATGACAGGTGGTACCTGGGATCCGCACTCTGAATCTTTTCAAGGGCAAATAGCAGAACAGGTTTTACGTTCTTACAATTTTGACCAACTGTTTATTGGTGCCGATGGTATCGACCTTGAGCGCGGTACAACCACTTTTAACGAGTTGACAGGTTTAAGTAAGGTTATGGCTGAAGTTTCACGTGAAGTCGTTGTGATGCTTGAATCTGAAAAGCTTGGTCGACGTATCCCAAATTTAGAATTGCCTTGGAACAACATTAATGTGCTTGTCTCTGATGACAGGTTACCAAGCGAGGCGGTTGAAAGTATTTCAAAACATGGGGTGCGAGTGATTCTTACCGCCTATATTGAATAGGCTAAAAATTTTTATTCAGTATTAACTTCATTCTTGCTTAAAAAAGAACAGATCAGGTAATCAATATGTGTGGAATAGTTGGCGCTGTGGCGCAAAGAGATGTCGCAGAAATTCTAGTTGAAGGCTTAAAGCGACTAGAGTACCGCGGTTATGACTCTGCGGGGGTTGCAGTTCTTAATGGTAATGAGTTAAACCGTACTCGTCGTGTGGGTAAAGTGCAGGAGTTATCATCAGCCCTTGCTGTACAACCGTTAACAGGCGGTACAGGCATTGCGCATACTCGCTGGGCAACTCATGGTGAGCCTAGTGAACGTAATGCGCACCCACACCAATCAGAAGGTGATATTGCTGTTGTACATAACGGTATTATCGAAAACCACAACAAGCTGCGCGTGATGCTTATAGATTTGGGTTATACCTTTACGTCTGATACAGACACTGAAGTCATTTGCCACCTGGTACATCATGAACTCAAAACTCATGGCGCTTTACTTGCTGCTGTTCAAGCAGCGGTTAAGCAGTTAGAAGGGGCTTATGGCACTGTTGTTATCGATCGTCGTGATAGCCAGCGAATGGTCGTCGCGCGTAGTGGTAGCCCTCTAGTTATTGGTTACGGCTTAGGTGAAAACTTTGTAGCGTCTGATCAGTTAGCATTATTACCTGTGACCCGCTCTTTCGCTTTCCTTGAAGAAGGTGATGTTGCAGAAATTACTCGTCGTGAAGTGAGTATCTTTGATATTAATGGCAACGCCGTTGAACGTGAAATTAAAGAGTCTGAGGTGACCCACGATGCCGGTGATAAAGGCGAGTATCGTCACTACATGTTAAAAGAGATCTATGAGCAACCAACTGCGATAGCACGAACTCTTGAAGGGCGTATTGCAGGCGGCAAAGTTTTAGATTCTGCATTTGGTGAAAATGCCGCTGAGTTTTTAAAAGATATTAAGCACGTACAGATTATTGCATGTGGTACCAGTTACCATGCGGGTATGGCTGCACGCTATTGGTTAGAAGATTGGGCCGGTGTTTCTTGTAATGTCGAAATAGCATCTGAGTTCCGTTATCGTAAATCGCACCTGTTTCCAAATAGCTTACTGGTAACTATTTCGCAATCGGGTGAAACTGCAGATACATTAGCGGCAATGCGCTTAGCAAAAGAGATGGGCTATAAGGCAACATTAACTATCTGTAATGCCCCTGGGTCATCATTGGTACGAGAGTCTGATATGGCTTACATGATGAATGCGGGTGTTGAAATCGGCGTGGCATCAACCAAAGCTTTTACAGTGCAGCTAGCGGGCTTATTAATGTTAACTGCAGCAGTTGGACGTCACAACGGTATGCCAGTAGAAACAGAGACTAGGATAACTCAAAGCTTGCTGTCTATGCCTGCAAAAGTTGAACAGGCTTTAGGTTTAGATGATGCTATTGGTGAGTTGGCTGAAGATTTCGCTGATAAGCATCATGCACTCTTCTTGGGTCGCGGTGATCAATATCCTATTGCGATGGAAGGAGCATTAAAGCTTAAAGAAATCTCCTACATTCATGCAGAGGCTTATGCATCTGGTGAACTTAAACATGGCCCATTAGCATTAATTGACGCCGATATGCCAGTTATTGTTGTCGCTCCCAATAACGAATTATTGGAAAAATTAAAATCCAATGTAGAAGAGGTTCGTGCACGTGGTGGTTTAATGTATGTTTTTGCAGATAAAAATGCTGAATTTGAGTCTGATGATACAATGAAGGTGATTCCAGTACCGCATTGTGATGAATTTATGGCACCGCTTATTTACACAATTCCTTTGCAGTTATTGTCATATCACGTAGCTCTGATTAAAGGGACTGATGTCGACCAACCTCGTAACTTGGCTAAATCAGTAACGGTTGAATAATCGTTGTCACTAGTCACTAGGTACAAAAAAGCCAGCAACTTACATTGCTGGCTTTTTGTTTTATGCTGTTAATGTTTCATTAAGTCTTCTTTACTTACTTTTCTGCAGCGCCTTTCTCTTTAGAAATTTTTATATCAAAATTATCAAGTAGTAATAATGTGTCTGCTATTGCAGCTTTTAGTTTTCCTGCCGGTGGCGAACTTAGTTTTTTTAGTTGTTTTAAAGATTCTCGACGGGTAACAAATTCCAGCATCGTTTCTAGTTTTTCTGGATCATCTAGATCGAGATCCGGTAGTTTTTTAGTTGCAGCGTTGTTGTATATTTCAAACTCGTTTTTTAGGTGTTCTTGAGCTTCTCTAATTCTTTCCATATAAATATTAAACCCCTGTATATAACTTACCTCACCTTTGAAATTAGTTGATGAATGAATAATAAACAAGTAATTAGGTTAAGTTAGCCCATTTGAGGGGGGAGATTTATATCTATATAGTGCTTTTATACTATCCGGAACATTTTGATTTTTCTTGCAAACGAAGTGTAATAGAATTTTTGAAGCTGAATGTCTCTCCTGCTAATAGTGATGTTCTAACCTGTGCTAGCTCTTCAAGTGCTAACCCCTTAGAGAGCAAAGTGAGTAATGCTTGTGTAAGAGGCTTTATTTCTGAACACTGTGATTTATTGTTAAATACTTCGACCTGCATGTTAGTCCTAATGAGAAAATATTGGTTATGTTGAGAGCAGCACTACGCTTGGAAAGAGCTATTTGCTGACTCAAGCAGCAAACAGTATGCCTGAATTTACAATATTGCTCTTACTTTCTAATCTATTTATATGCAATCAACATCAGCATGATCTGTAGTGGATAGTTGAGTTTCCCTTGCAGGGATAGGCATCATCGTACTTTGTAACTAGATATTTTAAATTGCACATGTCGTATTGAGCTAGCTGTAGTTGCATATAAAGGTCGAGGCGTAACAATATGAGGTGAGGCTTAGTCTAACGAAAGGTTTGTTTGTAGTAACAACGTTACCACGAACAGAATGTGTACTCCTGTTAAGTGGTATAAAGCAATTACTTAAGATGCTGTAATAGTTTTGGTTAAGCTGGGCTGCTTTGTAGACTCTGTCTAGATTCAATACTGTTCCATACCTTTTCATGAAAATAGAACACTATAGTGTTCACTGCGGGTTCTATTAACGCGATTGCCCCACCAATAACTACGCTGCCAGTTAATAAATAGGTGATGGTGAAAGCAACGCTAAAGTGAAGAATCGCAAAGGTGATAGTTTTAGTCATAGTTAGCTCCCATAAAAGACTATGTAAATGATAATGGTTATTGTTCGCAAATGGAAGCGCTTGTTTAGATAAGTTTGATTGGTTTAATCTCATTAAAATCGTGAATAATTATAAACCCAAAAATAAGCTTAGTGTATTAATGGGTTTACAATTAAGTTTGCTATCGACTTAACCTGTAAATTAGTAATGCCAAGGGAAAGATGAAAAATCTTGGTCACGTTTTTCTAAAAACGCATCTCGTCCCTCTTGGGCTTCTGCAGTTCCATAGGCCAAGCGTGTAGCTTCCCCTGCGAAGAGTTGCTGCCCAACCAAACCATCATCAGGTAAGTTAAATCCGTATTTGAGCATACGCATAGCTGTTGGTGACTTGGAGTTTATCTCCTTAGCCCAGTTTAACGCCTCTGTTTCAAGCTCTGCATGAGGGATTGCTCGGTTAACCATTCCCATATCAAAAGCTTCTTCAGCAGTATAATTAAAACCAAGAAAGAAAATTTCACGTGCACGTTTTTGACCAACCATTTTGGCAAGATAAGCACTACCGTAGCCAGAATCAAAACTGCCCACGTCAGGATCGGTTTGTTTAAATACAGCATGTTCTTTAGAGGCTAGAGTTAAGTCACATACAACATGCAAGCTATGGCCACCACCAACAGCCCAGCCAGGTACAACAGCAATAACCACTTTAGGCATGAAGCGAATCAAGCGTTGTACATCAAGAATGTGTAAGCGCCCCATCCGTGCTATATCCGGCGTGCCTTCTTCAGCCCCTTCGTATTTATAACCATCTTTGCCACGAATGCGTTGATCACCGCCAGCACAAAAAGAATGCTGCCCTTTAGCAGATGGCCCATTACCTGTGATAAGTACGCAGCCAACATCAGACCATTGGCGAGCATGATCTAGTGCAATATATAGTTCATCTACAGTTTTTGGCCTAAATGAGTTAAGGCAGTCAGGTCGGTTTATTGCGACGCGAACCGTTCCCTGCTCTTTAGCTCTGTGGTAGGTAATATCTTCGAAATCAAATCCAGGAACAACATCCCATAATGCGGGGTCAAAAATGTCAGATACTTTTGATGTCATGAGCAGCTAGCCTTTTCATTTTGGTTATACAGTCGTTATAGGTAAAGGCTAGGTGGAATAAGATCTCAGGTCAATTAACATTAATTGCTAATGCTTGAATTGAGATCTATCGCAGTTTATAAGTGATCACATATAAACATCTGGTTCTCTTTACTAAAGCTGTGGTGCTGCTCTGCACCGCCACCACAAAACTGCTCTTTATACTCTTCGAGTTTATCTTGTGATTGCGTAATGAGCCCCAACGCTTTTTGTTCGGTAGAAGATAATCGCTCAGCGATGTCAGTGGTTATAATATCAACTTTATCGTCTATGTGTTTTAATTGCGTGCCAGTCATCCCCTGTAGCTTAGTTTGTGACTCTTCATAAATAGCCTGCATATCAGCATACGGGTCATCTAACGTATCCGTTTCTGTATAAAGGTAATAAATGCCGCCAGCGATTAATACTAACAAAACCCAGCCTTTCATTAATTAGTCCTATATAGGTGAATAACTTGTAATATAAGCGTTATAATAGGCTAGTTTTCTAGCAATATTAAAGCAGTAAGGCTACAAAATGAGTGCTGAGCATAATAATAAAGATTTCTCCAAAGTAGAACGAATTAAGATTCATCAGCCTGATGCTAACAAGGTCGACAGGTTCAACCCCCGTAACCGCATTTATGTTCGAGCGGTTGAAGGCTTTTGGAGTACCTTACGTAAACGCCTTGGCTGGGTCGCAATGCTATTTTTCTTAGTGTTGCCTTGGATCCCGTGGGGAGACCGCCAAGCAGTATGGTTTAACCTTGGGGAGCAAAAGTTTCACGTCTTTGGTTTAACCATATGGCCACAAGACTTTACCCTACTAGCTGCGCTACTTATGATCGCCGCGTTTGGTTTATTCTTTATCACCACCTACCTTGGGCGGGTATGGTGTGGCTACACCTGTCCGCAAACAGTGTGGACCTTCATATTTATTTGGTTTGAAGAAAAGATAGAAGGCGCGCGCAATAAACGAATAAAGCTTGACCAAATGCCTTGGAGCTTCAACAAGCTCAAACTTAAAGTGGCAAAACATACTGCTTGGATACTCATCTCTTTATTAACAGCAATGACATTTGTTTCTTACTTCGTACCGACAAAAGAAGTCTACATAGAAGTATTCACGCTTAATGCAACTGGAGGAATATACTTCTGGGTGATTCTGTTTACCTTTGCCACCTACGGTAACGCTGGTTGGATGCGTGAAATCATGTGTATTCACATGTGCCCTTATGCTCGCTTTCAGTCGGCTATGTTTGATAAAAATACATTCATTGTTGGATACAATAGTAAGCGAGGTGAAACTCGAGGACCAAGATCACGTAAAGCTGATCACAAAGCGATGGGTCTAGGCGATTGCATTGACTGTGATCTCTGTGTACAAGTTTGCCCAACCGGAATCGATATACGAAACGGACTACAATACGAGTGTATTAACTGCGGCGCCTGCATAGATGCTTGTGATACCACAATGGAACGAATGGGCTACAACAAAGGTTTAATTAGTTATACCACTGAAAATAAACTTGATGGCGTTAAAGAAAAGGTACTGCGACCTAAACTGGTTGGTTATGGCGTAGTGTTGTTGATAATGACTTTAATCTTTGTTTATGCAACAGCAACGATTTCCCCGATTCGCATTGATGTAATCCGAGATAGGAACTTACTCTTTAGAGAAACCGACCAAGGGTTAATAGAGAATACATTTACCCTTAAAATCCTTAATAAGACTGAACAGACTCATATCTATAATATGAGTGTGAAAGGCTTACCTAAATATGAATGGATAGGCTTGCAGCAGGTAACAATCAATGGCGGAGAAGTTCTCACCCTTCCAATAAGTATTGCGGTCGACCCTGTAGATCTAACAAGGGCGATAACACATATTAATTTTGGTGTTGAAACTGATGATGGCGCAATAGAGGCTAAGCAAGAATCACGTTTTTTTGGTAATTAACCAACGTATATAAAAATATTAAAGGGCGTTTAGTTTATTTTTTATGCGTATCGCTCGGGAAATATTCGCTTGGTAGTAATATTACAATTTAATTGCAAAACACACTTGTGCTCGGCAAAGATTTCCCTATAATACGCATCCACTGACACGGCACAGCAGGCCAACTAACTTATCGCAAGGTAAGGTAGCACGGGACTTGCAGCAGTGTTAGAGGGTTAAATCTTCTCGAAGAATGAACCCAGGTGACAAGCGCTTAAAGGGCTTCGAGTTTTGGTTTTGATTAAGAAAACATCGCTTGAAAAACTTCTTAAAATAAGCACTTGACGCCGACACTGGAGAGTGTAGAATACGCCTCCTCAAGCCAACGACCTAGCGTCTTCGGCGAGACTTGAAAGATTAGTCTCACGCTCTTTAACAATATGACAAGCAAATCTGTGTGGGCACTCACAGGTGTTGAGTTATTCGAAATTGCTTCTTAGGAAGCAATCAAAAATATTTCTCAATGAACCACTGAGTGACCATAGCAATATGTAAACTTCGAAAGTCTTCGGGCTTTTGAAAAACAGTATAATTCATTGAGCCGCTTTGCTCTTAACCGAGTAAAGCAAAAAAAACTTTAATTGAAGAGTTTGATCATGGCTCAGATTGAACGCTGGCGGCAGGCCTAACACATGCAAGTCGAGCGGTAACACAAGGGAGCTTGCTCCTGAGG
>NZ_CP136522.1:4175000-4305000 GCF_033180165.1 Shewanella youngdeokensis | reverse complement strand
AACCCGGTGATCTAGCCATGGGCAGGTTGAAGGTTGAGTAACATCAACTGGAGGACCGAACCGACTTATGTTGAAAAATGAGCGGATGACTTGTGGCTGGGGGTGAAAGGCCAATCAAACCGGGAGATATCTGGTTCTCCTCGAAAGCTATTTAGGTAGCGCCTCGAGCGAATACCATTGGGGGTAGAGCACTGTTAAGGCTAGGGGGTCATCCCGACTTACCAACCCTTTGCAAACTCCGAATACCAATGAGTACTACTCGGGAGACACACGGCGGGTGCTAACGTCCGTCGTGAAAAGGGAAACAACCCAGACCATCAGCTAAGGTCCCAAAGTTATTGCTAAGTGGGAAACGATGTGGGAAGGCTTAGACAGCTAGGATGTTGGCTTAGAAGCAGCCATCATTTAAAGAAAGCGTAATAGCTCACTAGTCGAGTCGGCCTGCGCGGAAGATTTAACGGGGCTAAGCAATACACCGAAGCTATGGGTTTGCTAGTTTACTAGCAAGCGGTAGAGGAGCGTTCTGTAAGCCGTTGAAGGTGAAGGGGTAACCCACACTGGAGGTATCAGAAGTGCGAATGCTGACATGAGTAACGATAAAGGGAGTGAAAAACTCCCTCGCCGAAAGACCAAGGGTTCCTGTCCAATGTTAATCAGGGCAGGGTGAGTCGACCCCTAAGGTGAGGCCGAAAGGCGTAATCGATGGGAAACAGGTTAATATTCCTGTACTTCTGCTAACTGCGATGGAGAGACGGAGAAGGCTAGGCTAGCGCGGCGTTGGTTGTCCGCGTTTAAGGTTGTAGGCTGTAAACTTAGGCAAATCCGGGTTTACTTAAGGCTGAGAGCTGATGACGAGTCACTAAGGTGATGAAGTAGTTGATGCCATGCTTCCAGGAAAATCTTCTAAGCTTCAGGTTAGTAGGAATCGTACCCCAAACCGACACAGGTGGTTGGGTAGAGAATACCAAGGCGCTTGAGAGAACTCGGCTGAAGGAACTAGGCAAAATGGTACCGTAACTTCGGGAGAAGGTACGCTGCCGACGGTGATGGGACTTGCTCCCTAAGCTGTTGGCAGTCGCAGATACCAGGTGGCTGCAACTGTTTATCAAAAACACAGTACTGTGCAAACTCGCAAGAGGAAGTATACGGTATGACGCCTGCCCGGTGCCGGAAGGTTAATTGATTGGGTTATCTTCGGAGAAGCTCATGATCGAAGCCCCGGTAAACGGCGGCCGTAACTATAACGGTCCTAAGGTAGCGAAATTCCTTGTCGGGTAAGTTCCGACCTGCACGAATGGCGTAATGATGGCCACGCTGTCTCCAGCCGAGACTCAGTGAAGTTGAAATTGCGGTGAAGATGCCGTATACCCGCGGCTAGACGGAAAGACCCCGTGCACCTTTACTATAGCTTGGCACTGAACATTGAACCTACATGTGTAGGATAGGTGGGAGACTTTGAAGCGACGTCGCTAGATGTTGTGGAGTCGTCCTTGAAATACCACCCTTGTAGTTTTGATGTTCTAACCGCGGCCCCTGAATCGGGGTTCGGGACAGTGCCTGGTGGGTAGTTTGACTGGGGCGGTCTCCTCCCAAAGAGTAACGGAGGAGCACGAAGGTTGGCTAAGTACGGTCGGACATCGTACGGTTAGTGCAATGGCATAAGCCAGCTTAACTGCGAGACATACACGTCGAGCAGGTACGAAAGTAGGTCATAGTGATCCGGTGGTTCTGAATGGAAGGGCCATCGCTCAACGGATAAAAGGTACGCCGGGGATAACAGGCTGATACCGCCCAAGAGTTCATATCGACGGCGGTGTTTGGCACCTCGATGTCGGCTCATCACATCCTGGGGCTGAAGTCGGTCCCAAGGGTATGGCTGTTCGCCATTTAAAGTGGTACGCGAGCTGGGTTCAGAACGTCGTGAGACAGTTCGGTCCCTATCTGCCGTGGGCGTTGGATGATTGAAGGAAGCTGCTCCTAGTACGAGAGGACCGGAGTGGACGAACCGCTGGTGTTCGGGTTGTTATGCCAATAGCATTGCCCGGTAGCTACGTTCGGAATCGATAACCGCTGAAAGCATCTAAGCGGGAAGCGAGTCCTAAGATGAGTCATCCCTAGGAATTTAATTCCTCTAAAGAGCCGTTCGAGACTAGGACGTTGATAGGCAGGGTGTGTAAGCGTTGTGAGGCGTTGAGCTAACCTGTACTAATGACTCGTGAGGCTTAACCATACAACCCTGATGGGTTTTGTATGAGACTGATGTTTTTACATATCAGAATTAGAAGCACTTAATGTTGTGTGACTCAATAATAGATTTCAGTTTACTTGCGTAAGCGAGTAACAGCTTTTCAAATTTACCCAATTTGTCTGGAGACCATAGAGCTGTGGTACCACCTGATCCCATTCCGAACTCAGAAGTGAAACGCAGTATCGCCGATGGTAGTGTGGGGTTTCCCCATGTGAGAGTAGGTCATTTCCAGGCGCTAATTTAGCTTTTCTCTTTTTGGAGAGTGAAGCAAGTCTACTAGCCTTTGACAAGCTAGCGACTTTAAAAGAATTTAGCATAATGCGTAAGCAATTTGCTAAAGGAGTGGTAGTTCAGTTGGTTAGAATACCGGCCTGTCACGCCGGGGGTCGCGGGTTCGAGTCCCGTCCACTCCGCCAACATTACGATAAGCCCTAGCAGAAATGCTAGGGCTTTTTCGTGTTTGAATTTTGTACTTTGTTAATTTCTTTTTGTGTACAGCTGGAATGTATCACTTCAGATAATGCGTTGATTAGGGGAGTTATTGCCTAAAGGCGTGTTTAATGTACCAATAACACAGATGCTGCGATAATTGATTTTGTATGCATTGATCACGGTTCTGTTAATGTACTGAAATGCTCATAGCGGGATGTGATGTTCTTCGTCTCTTTTTTGCTCAGTAACGGTATAATGAACTTCACTACTTAAGGTTTCTAGATGAATTGTCGATTAGGTTGTGGTGCTTGCTGTATCGCACCATCAATAACGACTCCAATACCGGGTATGCCAAATGGTAAGCCTGCTGGGGTAAGATGTGTTCAATTGAACGATGGCAATTTGTGTAAGCTTTTTGGTCAGCCAGAAAGGCCTGAAGTTTGTGGGCAATTTATTGCTACAGCAGATGTTTGTGGTGCTAATTCTCAAGAGGCTTTATGGCTGATTAGCTCTATGGAGCAGGCTACAAGCAGCTGAGTATGAACATTAATACATTTATATATGGATCGGAATAATGCAGTTAACTCGTTACACGGATTTTGGATTAAGAACATTAATGTATCTTGCGCTACACCCTGAACGCGAGTCATTGTTTCGTATTTCTGAAGTGACGGAAGTTTTTGACCTATCAGCTAACCATATATCAAAAGTGGTTCATCATTTAGGGAAGTTAGGTTACTTACAAACGGTAAGAGGTAAGAGCGGTGGCTTTAAGTTGGCAAGAAATGCTAATGAAATCAATATTGGCGAAGTCGTTCGTGCGCTTGAAAACTCGCTGTCTCCGATAGATTGCAGTAAACCATGCTGTCGTTTTACTCCAGCCTGTAAATTAAAAGGTGTTTTAGGTGAGGCGGTTAATGCCTATTTAGCTGTGCTTGATGGCTATACTCTCGATATGATCATTAGTAATAATCATGAGTTAAAATCATTATTACCAGATTTATCTATTTCAATCTTGCAGTAGTCCCCTTTGTGTCCGGCGTTTGATTTGCAATGTTAAATGGCAATAGTTTTGATGGGGGCACAACAGCAATATTAAGCTCAGATAAGCGATGCAGGTTACGACTTAGAAATGCTAATGTTTCTGGGTAAGGGTGCCCGATTACAACAATATTATTGTGTTGTTGAGCAAGGGCTATCGCTTTTTTAAATTGATTATCTAAACCAGTTTGCGATCTGTCATTATCAAGAAATATAGTCCGCTTTAGTAATGGTACACCTACTTTCTTAGCCACTTTCCCTGCTTGAGTGTATTTAGTGGTAACACTGTCTATAAAGAAAATATCCCGCTCTAATAATGTATCCATTACCCAACCCATAGGCTCGGTCAATTGTGTAAGGTGGCTCCCCATGTGATTATTTGCACCTACTGCAAAAGGTACGCTATCAATGGCTGCTGCTAGTTGCTGTTTAAATTCTACTTCTGACATTTCGCTTGTTAATGCACCTGGACCAATGGTTTTGCCATTTAACGCCTGCATAGGTAAATGGACTAAAATTTCATTACCTTGTTTGTACGCCTGTGTTGCAACAGTTTTTCCTAGCGGGGTAAGCGGTAGTACCGAAAGGGTCACGTTCGCGGGCAATGCGAGTACAGCTTTGTCTGATTGGCGATATCCAATATCGTCAATAATGATGGCAATTTTTGCCGCGAAAGAAATAGGGCTAAAGAGTAGAAAACAAATAAGTAGAAAGCGCACAGTTTTAATTATTTTTCTGTTTTAATCCAGGCAATTGCTGAGTTAACGTGCTTGTCATTAGCAATAGAACCTCGAAATGAATTTGTATTTATTATAGACATAGTTTGCTCATTTGTTACAGCTTCTAATGCTATTTTTATGTCGGGTTCGATACCTTTTTCGTGTATATCTGTGCCATTTGGCGTAGTGTATTTTGCAATTGTGAGTTTGATGGCATTACCATTTGAAAGTGAGGGGATTAGGCTTTGAACAGAACCCTTACCAAAGCTTGTTTGCCCTATTAATTTTGCCCTACCATTTTCCTGAAGTGCTGCCGCGAGCACTTCGGATGCTGATGCCGATCCTTTATTGATTAATACCAACATAGGGACACTTGTTACCATCGTTTGTGGTGAGGCGTAATAGTCTGAATTAGCATCAAAAAATCTCCCCTTGGTTGCTACTATTCGACCCTTTTCTAAAAAGATGTCTGCAATCTGTATAGCTTGGTCAAGCAAGCCTCCAGGGTTGTTTCTTAGGTCTAAAATTAACCCATTCAAAGGCGTTTTTTGCCATAAGGCGAGCTGTTTAATTAGCTCTTGTGTTGAATTATCTTGGAAGCTAGATAAACGAATGTAACCAATTTGGTGATCTAACATCTGCGCTTCGACAGAATCGATAACTATGACACTTGGGCTAATAGTGACGCTATATGTCAGTTCTGAATTTGCTCGCGCGAGTTCAAGCTCTATCTCTTGATTGTTGTAACTAAATTGCTTTATTTTTGCGAGTAGATTTTCAAGCTTGTCAGCAGTCACTAATTCATTATTTAGTTTTAGTACTTTATCGCCTGGCATTATGCCGGCTTTTTCTGCTGGAGATTGGGGAAAGGGAGTTACAATAGTAATTTGGTCGTTATCTGTGGCTATCTCTACACCAAAGCCAAAATACTCACCATTGTTACTTTCCCTTATGTTGGTAAATTCATTTTTATCGAGAAAGCTAGAGTAAGGGTCAAGCTTGGTAAAAATCCCTTCAATAGCTGCCTCAATAAGCTCTTGCTCAGTGAATTTTTTGACATAGTAGGTTTCGATAGTGTCGATAACATCGAGTAATAATGGATAGTTGAGTTGTGTTTTATATTGCTGGGTATGCTCTTGACCGAATAATGTAGCCGATAGGCCGAGTATTAAGCCTGCTATAGCAAAACTAAGGTTGCGGATTATGCCTGACATGTTAACCCCTTTTATATTATGGGGTTACTAAACCTACCGCTTACAATATCTAGCAGGATCGACGGCTTGCCCCTTATGTCTTACTTCAAAGTATAGGCCAGACTCGGTCTGTCCACCTGAACGACCGACTAATGCTATCGATTCTCTTTTGTTTACCGTATCGCCAGCCGCTTTTAAAAGGGTTTGTGCGTGGCCATATAAACTCATATATCCTTTACCGTGATCGACTACAAGAACCATCCCAAAGCCCCGTAACCAATCGGCATAAATGACTTTGCCACTAGCAATCGCTTCGATACTTTGACCTTCAGAGGCTGCAATGGTTACCCCTTTCCACTTTACTTGTCCTGAACGCCTGCTACCAAAGCTGGATTTTATTCGTCCTTTTGTCGGCCATTTCAGCTTATTTCTACTTGATAAGCCATCAAGACTGGGATTGTTATTACTGGCAAGTAGTGCCTGTTCAATTACTCTTTTAAGGCTGGCCTGTTCTATTTGTAGCTGTTCAAGCTTGGCGCCACTGTTACTGAGTGTTTTTTGTAGTTGGGCTAACGTTTGCTGACGTTGAGATTGTTCTTGGCTTAAATCTTTAGCTTGTTGCTGTTGCTCAAGGACTAACTTATTAAGTCTTGTTTGGTTCCTTTTTTGTTGCAGCTTTATTTCATCTAGCTCGACGATAGTTGTTTTTAGTTGTTTTATTGAAGCAATTCGAGCGTCGTTTAAATATTGATAATATGCCAGTAACCGCTCTATGCTGGCTGGAGACTGCTGATTTAGCAGCATTTTGCTGTAATCATGATTACCAGCTAGGTAAGCGCTAGCTAGTTGATTTGATAATGTTTTCTGTTGAAGTTTTTTTAGTTTATCTAAAGTGGCAAACTTTTTATCAAGAGCCGCTATTGCTTTGTCAATTTTTGATAATTGCTGTTTGGTTGAATTGACTTTTTTGGCCGAAGCCGCAATGGCTTGTTCATCTTTTTTTAGTAAAGATATTAAGCTTTCTCTTTGTTTTGTTGTGTTTTTTACGGTCGATTGCTGTTGGTTTATCTGAGACTGTATTGATTTAAGCTCAGATTGGCGGCGCTCAAGATCGGTTGCATCAGCTGATATTGAAAGTGGTAGAAAGCCAGCAATAATGCTGGCTTTAATCAAAAGTCGTATATTCACGTGTTAGCGTTACTCTTTGAGTTTAATCAGCGCTCGGCCTGTCATTTCTATAGGCACTTCTCGTCCCATCAAGGTTAACATAGTTGGCGCTAAATCACTCAAACGTCCGCCTTTTTCTATGTCAGCATCACGTCCGACATATATTAAGGGGACTAACTCACTGGTGTGCGCAGTGTGTGCTTGCCCGGTTGATTCGTCAGTCATCTGTTCAGCGTTGCCATGATCAGCTGTTATTAAACACTCGCCGCCTACATTTTCTAGCGCTGTTACTACTCGGCCGATACAGCTGTCGACAGCTTCACAGGCTTTTATCGCTGCGTCAAAGTTACCAGTATGACCAACCATGTCACCATTAGGGTAGTTACAAATAATAACGTCGTATTGAGTCGATTCTATAGCTTCAACTAGTTTATCGGTTAGTTCTGTTGAGCTCATTTCTGGCTGCAAGTCATAGGTGGCGACTTTTGGCGACTCGATTAATATGCGGTCTTCACCTTGAAAAGGTTCTTCTTTACCACCGTTAAAGAAGAAAGTGACATGCGCATATTTTTCCGTTTCTGATATACGCAGTTGTGTCATGCTCTGCTTTTGTAAAGTTTCCCCTAAGGTGTTGCTAAGATCTGTTTTAGGGTAAGCAATTGCGGCGTCAATGTTTGCAGCGTATTCGGTTAACATAACAAAGCGTGCTTTGGGGGTTACAGCGCGATCAAAACCATCAAAGTCGTCATTGACAAAACTTCGGGTAATTTGGCGAGCGCGGTCGGCTCGGAAATTCATGAAAATTAGGGCGTCATCATCCGTCAGTTTTGCGGTGTTTCCTTGGGCGTCAGGAATGGCTGTGCTGCTAACAAATTCGTCGTTTTCACCGCGTTGATATGCAGCTTCGATACCGGCAACAGCATTAACTGCCTGGTGTAAGCCTTTCCCTTCGGTGATAAGTTCATAGGCTTGAGATACTCGCTCCCAGCGGTTGTCGCGATCCATGGCGAAATAACGGCCAATAAGGGATGCGACTTGGCCGGTGCCTAAGGTTTTAAATAGTTCATCAAAATGGGCTAAACCGGCTTTTGCGCTCCGTGGTGGGGTATCGCGGCCGTCTAGAAATGCATGCAAATAAACCTTAGTTGCGCCGCGTTTAACTGCTAATTTGCACATTGCTTCTATGTGGTCTTGATGACTATGGACGCCACCTGGAGACAGTAATCCCATAATGTGAACTGCACCGCCGGCCTTAATGGCACCATCAACTGCAGCGACCAACGTAGGGTTGGTATCAAACTCACCGTCCTCAATTGCTTTACTAACACGGGTGAGTTCTTGATAGACAACACGACCTGAACCAATGTTAATGTGGCCAACCTCTGAATTACCCATTTGACCATCTGGTAATCCAACATCAATACCAGAACCCGATATTAAACTATTTGGTTTTTCAGAATTGAGCTTATCAAGAACTGGAGTGTTGGCATGGTAAACCGCATTGTTATGCGTGTTTTCACGGTAGCCCCAGCCATCGAGGATAAGTAGAGCCAGTGGGCGCTTACGAGTCGTCATGGTAGTCCCTTTGAGTTTTAAAATAAGTTTAAATAATTAATTGGCTAAATATTACTACCAATTACTACTTGGCATAAAGATATTTACAGTGTTTGAAGTTGTCTATTGTTTATCGTCATGGCCAAAGTCAGTCGACTAGCGTGTTGCGGTACTAACATTCTGTCAGCGCAATGGTATACTCTGTGCCTCATTATATTTGGGCCAATAAAAAGTAGGCAGTACAGCATGCAAGAATATATGGAATTTTTTAAAGCAAACCCGATGTTAAGTTTAGCTTGGGTCGGTTTATTTGTAGCACTTATTGTGATGGTATTTAAGTCTAGCTTGTCAAAAGTTAAAAATGTTAACCACCATGAAGCGACCTTACTTATAAACAAGCAAGACGCTAAAGTTGTTGATGTTCGCGGTAAAGAAGAGTTCAAAAAAGCACATATTGCGGGTGCAGTTAACGTTCCTTTAGCTGATATAAAAAATAATCAGCTTGGCGCCCTTGAAAACGCAAAAGCCAGTCCCATTATAATGGTATGCAACGCTGGAATGACTTCTTCTCAAGCGGCTCAATTGATGGTTAAACATGGTTTTGAAGACGTGAATAACCTGAAAGGTGGTATGGGTGAGTGGCAGTCAAATAATTTGCCCGTTTTAAAAAGTAAAAGATAGAAGTGTCGGTGCTGTCATTGCATTGTTGTTAAGTAGTTGATTAAATTGTCGCGACTTAACGTTAATGGTTACCGGCATTGGATCGAGGGGTTCCCCTCCAAGAAAAGCGTCTGTTGACTAAATAAATCTAATACTGGGACAGCTAAGTGAGATATTTCTCATGTTAGGCAAACCCTGAGACTGGCTCTTTTTTAAGTAGCCTCACTAATATTTTAAGGTAGAAAATCATGGCTGAAGTAGCTAACAACGAACAACAAGGTCCACAATTCAACATCCAACGTATCTTCACTAAAGATATCTCTTTTGAAACGCCAAATAGCCCAGCTATTTTTCAAAAAGAATGGACTCCAGAAGTTAAACTAGACCTTGATACTCGTAGCAATAAATTGACTGACGACGTATATGAAGTTGTTCTATCACTAACTGTTACAGCTAAAATTGGCGAAGAAACAGCGTTCCTTTGTGAAGTTCAACAAGCGGGTATCTTCTCAATTACAGGCCTAACTGAACAGCAACTAGCTCACTCTTTAGGTGCTTACTGCCCTAACGTACTTTTCCCATATGCACGCGAAGCAATTGCTAGCCTAGTTAGCCGTGGTACTTTCCCACAATTAAACCTTGCTCCAGTAAACTTTGATGCACTATTTGCTCAGTATGTTCAACAGCGTCAAGCTGCTGCCGCTGAAGCACCTGCAGAAGAAGCAAACGCTTAATCGCATGGAAAACACTGCCGACATTACGGTACTGGGGGCGGGCTCTTATGGCACCGCCCTTGCCATTTCTTTAGCGAGTAATGGCCACAGAACCTTGCTTTGGGGCCATGAACCCGAGCACATAGAAAATCTGAAGAACGACAAGAGCAACCAAGAGTTTTTACCTGGTATTCCGCTTCCCGATCTTCTGATTCCAGAAGCTGATTTAGCAACAGCATTAGCTGCTTCCAACAATATTTTAGTTGTTGTGCCAAGTCATGTCTTTGGGATGGTATTAGCACAAGCAAAACCACTTTTACGCGAAGACGCACGTATTGTGTGGGCGACCAAAGGTTTAGAGCCTGAAACCGGTCGGCTGTTACAAGATGTCGCGCGTGAGGTTCTCGGTGACGATTTCCCTCTTGCGGTTTTATCTGGCCCTACGTTTGCTAAAGAGCTTGCCGCAGGAATGCCTACCGCCATCGCCATCGCTGGAACTGACCCCGAATTTACTGAAGATTTAGTTGAATTATTGCATAGCCCTAAGCGCTTACGTGTATATGCCAATAATGACTTCACCGGCCTCCAATTAGGTGGTGCGGTAAAAAATGTGATTGCGATTGGTGCCGGACTTTCTGACGGTATTGGTTTTGGTGCCAATGCGCGCACCGCGTTAATCACTCGTGGTTTAGTCGAATTAACACGTCTTGGTGAAGCAATTGGTGCGCAAGCATCGACCTTCATGGGGATGGCTGGTTTAGGCGATTTAGTCTTAACTTGTACTGACAATCAATCTCGTAACCGTCGTTTTGGTTTAGCACTCGGCAAAGGCTGTGGTGTTGAAGCGGCGCAAAAAGAGATTGGTCAGGTTGTAGAAGGTTACCGCAATACTAAAGAAGTTTACACGCTGGCTAAACGATTAGGCGTTGAAATGCCAATCACTGAGCAGGTATACCAAGTATTGTACCAAGGTAAAGCGCCGCATGATGCAGCCAAAGAGCTGCTCAGTCGTGATAAAAAGTCTGAAACCCAAGGTTAGTCGGTTTCTCTTTTATCGTCGCAATGGCGTTAATGCCAGGTGTATTTTCCAGTTTACTACCATGGGTGGCTAAGTTGGGATAAATACATCCATGTATAACTCCCGTTTCCTACCATCCGTGGCGAAGACGGGATAAATACATCCATGTATAAAAAAAGGGTGCTAAAATAGCGCCCTTTTTTGTGCCTTGCGAAAAGTGCAGGTGCAACGCAGTAAGTAGTCATTTGTTGGAGTAAATACAGTGGAACATGTCGACGTTATTATCATTGGTGCCGGAGCCGCAGGGCTTATGTGTGCAGCTACAGCGGGTTACCGTGGCCGCAACGTACTTGTACTCGATAATGCCAAGCAAGCTGGTAAGAAAATTCTTATCAGTGGCGGTGGTCGCTGTAACTTCACCAATCAAAAAGTTGAACCTGCTAACTTTCTTTGCCGTAATAGCCACTTTGTTAAGTCGGCGCTGGCGCGTTATCGGTCAAGTGACTTTATTGATCTAGTTGATCGTCATGGTATTGAGTATCACGAGCGCGATCATGGTCAGCTATTTTGTAACGACTCAGCTAAAGAAATTGTCAGTATGTTGCTAACCGAATGCGAATGGGCTGGTGCGACGATAAAACTGCGCACTGAAATTGGTAAGGTTAGTAAAAATGCAGACGGCCTGTTTGAGGTTCACACTGATAAAGCACAATACACTTGTCAGTCGCTCGTTATTGCTACAGGCGGCCTATCAATGCCAAAGCTTGGCGCTTCGCCATTTGGTTACCATATTGCAGAGCAGTTTGGTTTGCAGGTATTGCCAACCCACGCGGGCTTAGTTCCCTTTACTTGGCATAGCGAGCAAAAACAGCGTTTTGAATCTTTATCTGGCATTGCGTTACCAAGCACGATTACTGCTAAAGATGGCACTCAGTTTAGTGAGGCCCTCTTGTTTACTCATCGTGGGCTATCGGGGCCAGCAATTTTACAAATATCTAATTATTGGAAGCCTGGTGAGGCGATTAGCATTAACTTGTTGCCGGGCAAAGATGCGCGCTGCGAAATTGAAAAGCTACTCAATAACAGCCCCAAACAAAGCCTGCGTAATGCTTTAGCGCTATGGTTACCCAAGCGCTTAGTAGAAGCATTGTTTGATGAAGCACTGCTTAATAAAGCCCTTAACCAGCTTGTTCATGCCGAGCGCGAACAACTTGCAGTTGATCTTGAGGCATGGAGCATTGTAATGAACGGTACCGAAGGTTACCGCACTGCAGAAGTGACTCTAGGCGGTGTCGATACAGATGAATTGTCATCAAAAGATATGCAAAGCAAAAAAGAACCAGGGTTGTTTTTTGTGGGCGAAGTGATGGATGTTAGCGGTTGGCTGGGTGGCTTTAACTTTCAATGGGCTTGGAGCTCAGGGGTTGCAGCAGGGCAAGTCGCTTAGTATTTAGCCGTACTACCACCTTGTTGATAACGAGACTCATTTAGTTTTGTTTGTGGAGTTACTTTTATGCGTTTTTGTCTTATAATCCTCGGCCTCAATATTTAGGGGCTTTCTTTTGGACTATTTGACGCTAACTCGACAAAGAATATCATTATGGCTTATCGCCTTAATGGTGCTTTTGTCTGTGGCTTCGTCCGTCCACAGTATTAGCCATTTAAATAAACTACTGAGCCACCACTCAGAACCTTGTGTGTTATGTCTGCATCAACACCAAGACCACAGCGCGTTAGCCTGTAACGCTTTCAAGTTTAAAACTGTAAAACAGCAAATCATTTTTGTAGATGTTGGTTTTAACTCCTTCTACGAAATATTCTCGTCTCCTTTCAATAGTCGTGCACCTCCAGCAATCGCGTAGCGTTTTAACTTTTACAAATTAACTATTATTTGCGTTTTGGTCAGCCAAGGCGTTATTGCTGCTATTTGCGGAGTTTACATGACTTTTGCTACACCTAAATGTGCCCTATTTTCGATGGGTGCAATGTTTGTATATACACTTAATTCAACGGCTTTGGCTGATGAATCTCAATCGAGCGGAGCTCTACTTGAAGAAAGCATTGAGCGGCTTACGATTCAATATCGACAAGCTTATCGTGGCAACATTGCAAGCGAAGAACAGCCACAAGCTATTACCATGCTTGAGCAAAGCTTGATCCAAGATGCCGGATTGACTCGCTTTCAGGATGTACTTGATTTCTCATCGAGCATTGGCCGACAAAACAACGGTGGCGGTTTATGGGATAGTTTTTCGCTGCGTGGTTTTCCTGGTAATGAAAACATGCCGTCGGGTTATTTAATCAATGGCTTTAATGGTGGCCGAGGGTTTAGTGGTCATCGAGACTTATCAAATGTTGAATATATCGAAATTCTAAAAGGGCCCGGCTCAGCTGTTTATGGTCGTTCCGAGCCAGGTGGTACGGTCAACATTGTGACTAAAAAGCCACAGTATCAGACGAGTGGCTATTTAAAAGCGACATCTGGTAGTTATGATCAGTACCGTTTAGAGGGTGACTTTACAACTGGGTTGAGCGACAGCGTCGCGTTTAGAGTGAATGGCGCGTGGCAGGAACATGACAGCTTCCGTGACTTTGTTTATAGCGATAAACAAACAATCACTCCGTCTGTTAGGTGGCAGCTTACTGATGAGTCATCTTTACTGTATGAGTTTGAATACCTTAAGCAGGAACAGTTGTTCGACCGCGGTATTGTGGTTATCGACAATAACTTTGAAACTGTACCGCGCTCGCGTTATTTGGGTGAACCAGATGATGGGCCTACAGTAATTAAGGCTACAGGGCACCAGCTAACCTACGATTATGAAGTAAATGATGATTGGGTTTTTGTTGCTGGTTACAACTACCGCGATTCGTCATTAGAAGGTTTTTCTTCAGATGCTGAGCTGTCTGAAAGTCGACAGTCTTTATACGATGATGGCACCACATTAACCCGTCAGCACCGTTATCGTGATTATAGTTCAGTTGATAACTCCGTTCGTTTTGAGCTAAGCGGCGGAGTTGAAACTGGCTTTATTACTCATAACCTATTGATGGGCGCTGGCGCGTACTATTATGAGTTGCGAACTGCACTTTACCGCTACCGTGGTGAAGAGGGCGACTATGCTATTGATATTCATAATCCGGTATATGGCAGCCCACAACCTGAAGTCAGTCTGCTGTACGATAATGATGAAACCCAAAAAGCTTGGGGCGTTTATGTGCAAGACCAAATGGACTTAACTGATAATTGGAAATTACATTTAGGCCTCAGGTTCGATCAATACCAGCAAGATGTTACAGAGCATTTTGCTGGTACATACGCTAGCCAAGAAGATAGCCGAGTGAGCCCGAAAATTGGTCTGGTGTATCAGTTGTCAGATAACGTCAGCTTTTATTCATCATATTCAGAAGGCTTTTTACCGCTATCGGGCACCGATTACGCAGGTAATCAGTTTGACCCTGAAGAGAGTAAATCGACCGAGTTAGGCATGAAGTTTACCGGTAGCTGGCTTGATGATTTGTCATTTAAAGGTAGCGTTGCCGTTTTTGATGCAGATAAAAGTAATATTCTCACCTCGGATCCGGTGAATGTGGGCTTTTCTGCCACATTAGGGGAAGCTAGTAGCTCAGGTGTTGAATTTGATATTTCAGCCGATCTCACCGACGCTTTACAAGCTAGCTTGTCGTATGCGTATTTAAATACGCGTACCACCAATGAGATGATTAACCCGGACTGGGGGGTCGTGATCCCAGAAGGTAGCCCATTAGTTAACGTACCAGAAAACACCGCTAATGTGATGCTCAAGCATGATCTATACGGACTCAATGTCGATGGTAGTGCAGGCATTAGCTGGCGTTATATTGATAAACGCTTAGGGGACTCTGTTGACCCAAGTTTTATCTTGCCGTCATACCAATTAGTTGGGCTATTTTTAAATGCCTATGTCACTGAAAAATTTAGTGTTGCAGTGAATATTGATAACCTATTTGATGAGCACTATATAGCCAGTAGCTATTCAGCATTATGGGTGGTACCGGGTGAACCTCGTAATTTCAAAATTAGCGTGAAATATGATTTTTAACCAAACATTTCCCAATGGCTATAGTTATTGATATAGCAAAGTAAGCCAGTGTTTAGTGACAATCGATATTTTTAATGAGACCAAAGAATGAGTACACAGAACCAAACCATACTAAAAAAACGTATCGTCAGTATCGATATTATGCGCGGTATAGTTATGTTGATAATGCTGCTAGACCATGTGAGGGAACGTTTCTTTTTTCATGAGCAGGTAACGGACCCAATGACACTGGATAGCACCAGTACCGCGTTGTTTTTAAGCCGGTTTGCGGCACACTTCTGTGCACCTACTTTTGTTTTTTTAACCGGTATTTCAGCCTGGCTGTATAGCCACCCACAATTTGGGCCTCAACGTTCTGCGAGGGAGTTTTTAGTTAAGCGTGGTCTGTTTATCATTGCGTTAGAGTGCACTGTGATTACTTATCAGTGGATGGGCAATTACGACATGATCTGGCTGCAAGTCATGTGGGCAATTGGGGTAAGCATGCTCGCGTTAGCGGCGTTATGTCGTTTGCCAACCGCGTGGCTTGCTGCACTTGGTTTGGTCATTGTATTTGGGCATAACTTATTAACGCCAATCAACTTTTCACCCGGTGAGTGGGGTTACACCCTATGGGCTATATTACACGACCGCGGTAATATTTTACCTAATGACTTCATTGGTATACGTGCCAGTTACCCTGTTTTACCCTGGATAGGTGTTATCTTACTTGGGTATGCATTAGGGCCAATTTATAGTGCAAACTTTGCTGATAGCAAACGTCATCAATTACTCATTGGGCTTGGGTTGAGCTGCTTTGCGATGTTTGCATTGCTACGGGGTTTCAATATTTATGGTGAGACCTTAGATTGGGTTAAAGGTGATTCGCTTTCGATGACATTAAAATCGGTATTTAATGTAACTAAATATCCACCATCTTTGGCGTTTTTGCTCGTTACCCTCGGCGGTACACTGTTATGTTTACGCGGCTTGGAAAGCCTAAAACCACGCTATGGTAAGCCACTTGCTGTGATGGGGGCTGCCCCCATGTTTTTCTACATTGTTCACCTCTATTTATTGCTGTTTATGTACTTATTTGCTGTAAAAGTAATTGGTCCTAATTATGGCGATGTATATGGTTTTACACATATTGCTTATGTATGGATCGTGACTATTGTTTTGTCGGTGTTGTTATATTATCCGACTAAGCGATTTAGTCAGTATAAGCATCAAAGTAAACTGGCTTGGATCAAATACTTTTAACGTTAAAGTGCTAGCTCCATGCCGAGCTAGCTTTTTTAGTGCATATATTCGATATTTATCGAATATAGCTAGATAACTTTATGCTACTTTATAGCCATTGTTACTGAATACAGATCTTGCCACTTGTTTGAAGCGATAAATCGCTATAAATGAGTCTGCAACAGATTAAAGCGAAAGGGTAAAGCAATGAGCAAAGCAAAAATAGGTATTGTTACAGTAAGTGATCGCGCTAGCGCAGGGGTTTATGAAGACCTTTCAGGTAAGGCGATTATTGCAGTACTAAACGAATACCTTACGTCAGATTGGGAACCGGTTTATAAGGTGATCCCAGACGAGACTGACACCATTGAAGCCACATTGATTGAAATGGCTGATGTAGAGAACTGTAGTCTGATTGTAACGACAGGTGGCACTGGACCAGCAAAGCGCGACGTAACCCCAGAAGCAACGGAAGCCGTATGTGACCGTATGATGCCTGGCTTTGGAGAGTTAATGCGCGCCGAGTCATTGAAGTTTGTTCCAACTGCGATTTTGTCTCGCCAAACTGCTGGTCTTCGTGGTGATTCGTTGATTGTTAACTTGCCCGGCAAGCCAAAATCAATTCGTGAGTGCCTAGATGCGGTTTTCCCTGCAATCCCATACTGTATCGACTTGATGGACGGTCCATTTTTAGAGTGTGACGAAGCGGTAATCAAGCCGTTTAGACCTAAAGCAAAGTAACCCTTTATGTCCTTTAAAAAGCCCGAGCTTTAGACTCGGGCTTTTTTATGGTTACGTTGCAGCTGTTTACAATCTGATATATAGCTCTACAGGTTTAGCTATATTTATAAACCAAAAACAATTTTTTCGCTTTTAAGTGATTTTTGCATTCCAATAGCTAATGCCACGGAAATGGCGAGCGTGATAAGTGATGAAACAACTATTTGTACTGCCGGTAGTTCTCGGCCTTTTATGAATTCAATCAGGCCTTGTAGCTGCCCGGAAACCGGTAGCCATTGTAAAGTGTCGGGTGCAATATCATAACTTGCCGCCATGGCGAGCATCATGGGTAACATTAGCACTATGGTCAGGTAAGACTGTGCTTCTTTAAAGCTCTTTGCTAAAAACGATACAAACAGTTGCAGGCAGGCTGCCATAATGGCAACGGGTAAGCCGATAAGTGTCATCATGGCAATAAAGCTGCTGTCAATACTTACGCTAAAGCCTAGTTCTTGCCAAGGGACAAAGCTGAAAGCAAATTTAGAGACAATGAGCGTCAGTATTAGCCCCAGCATGGCAAAGAGAGTGACAGCCGCAATTTTTGATATCACTATTTGCCCTGTTGATACCGGATGACTGAGCAGTAGAGCAAGCGAATTTCGTTCACGTTCACCGGCACTCGTATCAATGGCAAGGTTCATTCCAGATATAAACACCGCGTAAATCATGGTCATGGTCGCTAAGCCTAAAATCATCCCAGCTTTTGAGTCTGGGGTGGCTTGGTCTTCGATGCTCAGTTTAATCGGCTGCATGACCCTGGGGTCGATACCGCGAGCGATTAAACGTAAACTGCCCATTTCGGCACTGTATTGCTGTAAGCGCTTTTCAAGGCGTCGAATAGAACTTTGCAGCTTTTCGTCAGAGGCGTCAGCAACTAAGGTGATGTCGGCACTGATCCCTTTAGCCATATTACTGGCGTAGTCATCGCTTATCACCAGCAGAATCTCTTTAGTTTCGTCTGCTTTTCCTTGGGTTATACCTGCGCTTGATAAAAACTTAACAAGGTCTGGTGCGCCTTGAGCGTTATTGATGTTGATCTGCAAATCTTCAGGGCCAGTGAGTTTACCTATTAGCAAAAAAAACAGGCCACACATGAGTATTGGTGCGCCAAAGGCATAATATAGTCCAGCCATAACTGAGCGTTTGTCGCGGGCGGCATCAATCAACTCTTTACGGATCATAGTGATTATTTTATTACTCATTTCAACCTCTTTTATTGCCGCGCTGTTTTGCTAAGTGGAGTGTTGCTGATGGATATTTCAAGACTAAATACATCATGCAGCAATACCCTCATCGGTGCCAATAAGCTCAATAAAGGCATCTTCTAAAGAGGTTTTTCCGGTTTGCTGACATAGTGCGTCTGGGCTGCCAACAGCAACGACTTTGCCTTGTGCCATGACAATGACTTGATCGCAAAGGGCGGCCACCTCTTGCATGACGTGACTTGAAAACAACACGCAATGACCTTGTTGTTTCAGATCGCGCAATATATCGCGTAACACTCGCGTGCTCATCACATCTAAGCCGCGGGTGGGTTCGTCAAGAATGATATTGGTTGGCTGGTGCACAATCGCTTGTGCTAATGCGGTTTTCATTCGCTGACCTTGAGAAAACCCTTTGCATTGCCTGTCGGCGATATCGGCCAAATGTAGCTTTTCAATTACGCTGCTAGTGGCGTGTTTTGCATCACGGCGTGATAAGCCGTTAAGTTCGGCAAAATAGCCGATATATTCGCGCGGCGTTAAGCGTTCATAAAGGCCAAACGGATCTGGAAATAGCCCCAATTGTTGTTTGGCGGCCACCGGTGATTTAGCAATATCAATGCCGTCTATTTCAGCAAAGCCATCATCAGGTTTTAGCAAGCCAAATACGGTACGCAAGCAGGTTGTTTTGCCCGCGCCATTAGGGCCTAGTAAGCCGGTAATTTGTCCGTCGAAAGCTGAAAAACTTAAATCGTTCAGTGCCTGCACATCACCAATGCGTTTTGATAAATTTGATACTTGGATCATGAGTCATTCCTTACTGATTCTGGGTTGCAGCTTTAGCGTCAGTGTTACTAGGGATCGCTTCAACGGTACTGGCATTGAGGTAAAAATTACGACGAATATCTTTATTTAAGCATTCGCCATCAATGTCGCTAACAGCGCCTTTTTCAACTAATTCAGCAATTAATTTATTGCCGCAAGATTGGTAAGCCACACCGTGGGTCGCGTATGGTGCAATAAAATGCTTGGCATTGGTAAGTTGCTCCATTGCCATCGTCCCCCAACTAGGCGGTGTGGCTGGGTCAAGCTGACCCGACAGCAATAACGTCGGAATGTCACTGGCTATCGCTTTGCTAAAGCTGTCATCAACGGGCGGCATGTTCCAAACCTCGCACATTTGATTAAAAGTTTTTAGCATTTCTTGGCCAAAGTAATGTTGGTTAGTGCTGGCGCGTAATTGAGGTGTTAAGCGTTGCCAGTCTTCTGCGCAAATAACCGATGCATGCATCCCCATTGCGATACCAGTACTGTCCATAGACATTGAATATAAGCCGACAATGGGTTGAAAATTACCTTTAGCGGCTTGATGAATCGCGTGCGGTAGTAGCGCTCTAATGCTAGGAGAGTAGAGCGCCATGCGTAACGCCCCTTTAAATTTTGAGCGTGTCATGGTCAGTTGGGTGGCATCACCGGTTATTGGGTCGGCAATAACGCTAATGTTGGGTGCAAGTGCCAGTTCAGCGTCGACTTTATTTAAGTCGGCGCCGAGTTTGGGAAACTGTTGTTGGCACAAGGCATTATTACTGCAGTCTTGCACCAATAAGTCAAAGGCGCGCGCGATAGCATCACCAATAGCCAGCACGCTTTGCTGCATCGGAACTACGCCATCTAAGGTCACGGTTGCTAAGCTGTCCGGGTAATGACGCATATACAGCTGCGCCATACGAGTGCCGTAAGACACACCATATAAATGTAATTTTTTATACCCAAGGTGCAGTCTTATAGCTTCAAAATCTCGAAGAGCTGAAAGGCTATCGTATTGAGTCACGTCGGCATCAAGCTCTGCTAAACATTTTTGCGTTTCTTCACGGGTATCCAAGTCTGCTTCGTTGATAGTAAGAGGGTGAGCTAGACCATCATCAATGCACTGCAATGGATTTGACAGTCCGGTACCGCGCTGGTCGATCAAAATGACATCGTGGTTTTGGCGAACCTTGGCTAGCATTTGGTCGAAACCTTGCGCATTTTCAATTGCTGATTGCCCTGGACCGCCAGCAATGGCAAGTACTGCTTCATTTTTTCCGCTGTTTTTAACCGCCGGCATGACCACGTAATGCACTTGGATCTGCTTGCCATCGGCTTGATTATGATTTTCAGGTACATTGATATAGCCACAGTTCATTCGCTCTGACAGACCGTCAACATAGCAGCTGTTTGCTGCCGAGTTTAACGATGCCGACGTAAGAGGTGAGGCATGAGCTAAAGGGATAAACGCTGCCACAATGACGGTGGTATAAATGCTTTTACACCAGGCTGGAATAGAGATTTTTTTTGCCCAAAAGCTTACGTTGGCATGAATAGGCATGGTGTAAGATCCTGTAAATTATATACAAATGGTGGTTTAGGTTAACATCATAGTAACAGCTCTTCATGCCATTTCAATGCTATATTTGCTGCAATTTGCATTACTAAACACCCACTTATATAAGATTTGTTTGTTCGAAATATAAGTCTCTGAGTGCTTTTTTTATTGTTGAAGCGTAAGTGCTGATTGTGGCTAACAGGGTCTATTGACGGTAAATCGGTGAGTTAGGTAATGACAAGTATGGCCTCGGGCTGAATAGAGCTATTTCGGCTTTTGCTGATTTTTCGAGTCATAATGAGTGTTAATAGGACGTTTTCTTTATCCATATTGACTAAATTGGAATTAAGTGAGCAATAAAAGAGCGACAACCCTTAATTTTTCGGTGTATATCAAGTAAACTCACCTCAAAATGGTACACATGTAAGCTAAAAAGGTGGTTATTCAATGTCTCTCGAGTCATTTCACGTTATACGTCTTATACAGCAACAAAGCCAAGCATTAGGCGATGCGATAGCACTCGAAGGGTTCGAAATGGCTGCCCCTTGGGATCAAATCAGCTGGGGTAATTTTGATGTTATCACATCAAAAATAGCACGCGTGTTGATTAAGTTAGGTATTGCATCGCAAGACCGCGCGGTTATTCTTGCGCAAAACTGCCCACAATGGACCTGTGCTGACTTAGGTTTATTAAAAGCTAAAGCCGTGGTTGTGCCTATTTACCCGACTAGCACCCTAGAGCAAGCAACTTACATTGTTAACGATTCAAAATCGAAATTGGTTTTTGCCGGTAATGCAGAGCATTACGCCATGGCGTGCGACTTAATGAAGCAGTGTGACTCGGTATCGCACATTGTTGTGTTTGACAAAGATGTGCCATTAATTGATTCAGACAATCACTTCTACCTTGACGAATTACTCCAAGTTGAAACCCATGCTGCAATTGATGCTGAGCTAACCGCGCGATTGGCTGACAAAAACCTTGATGACTTACTCACTCTTATCTATACCTCTGGTACAACAGGTGAGCCAAAAGGAGTGATGCTAGATTATCGCAACTTTGCATCTACTGTGCGCCAGCATGATCAAAAAATGAATTTTGAAACTGGCGAAACTTCATTAGCCTTCTTACCGTTAAGTCATGTATATGAGCGCGGTTGGAGCTTTTACGTGTTGTGTCGTGGCGGCCATAATGTTTACCTGCCGAATCCGATGGCTGTAAAAGATGCCCTGTTGGCAGTGCGCCCTCACTCGGTATGTGTAGTCCCGCGTTTTCTGGAAAAAATTTACAGTGCGGTGCAGGACAAAATTAATAAAGGCCCTAAATCGCGTCAAAGATTGTTTGCTTGGGCTATGTCAGTCGGTAAGCGTCAGTTTGCGGTAAGCCAAGGACGCGCCAAGAGCTCACTGTTATTAACGCTACAGTGGAAGCTGGCACATAAGCTGGTTTACAGTAAATTACAGAATATTTTAGGTGGTCGCCTTAAGTTTATCCCCTGTGGTGGCGCTGCATTAGATAGTAAAATTGGCAGTTTTTTCCAATACATTGACGTACCGGTTCTGTGTGGCTATGGCATGACTGAAACCACCGCTACCGTAACTTGTAACACTTTGAGTAACCGTGTCACCGGTTCGAATGGGCAAACACTACCAGAAGTTGAAATTAAACTCGGTAAAGACAATGAAATTTTAGTGCGCGGAGACACCATTATGCGCGGCTATTTTAATCGCCCGCAAGAAACAGCCGAAACTTTTGAAAATGGCTGGTTAAAAACAGGCGATGCCGGCAAAATTGACGAAAACGGTAACTTATTTATTACCGATCGCATTAAAGAGTTAATGAAAACCTCAAATGGTAAATACATTGCACCGCAACGTGTTGAAGGCATGGTTGGCTGTTGCCCATTTGTCGAGCAAGTAGCCGTTATTGCTGATGCGCGTAACTACGTTACCGCCTTGATTGTTCCGGCATACTCGTTATTAGAGTCGTGGGCAAAAGAGAAAGGTATACATTATGAGTCGCCACTAGAGTTGCTGCGTCACTCACATGTGGTTGCGCATTTTGAAGAAAACCTAAAGGCACTACAGCAAGAGCTGGCAGGCTTTGAAAAAATCAAAAAGTTTACCTTATTGCCAGATGCTTTTTCGATGGAGGCAGGTTTAATAACCCCAACGTTGAAACTGCGTCGCAAGATGATTTATCAAAAATATTTACCAGAAATTAATGCGATGTATGGCCATTAAGCTTATGTTGCTCTATTGATTTTAAAAGGATGCTTCGGCATCCTTTTTTAGCTCTGTTTCATAGATTTAGCGCGGCACTGCTCATAGTAGGTAGTTTGTCGGTAAAATGGTGTACATTGGGGTTATTCAAATACGGTCGTTATTTAATTTATTAATCAAGGAAGACACTGTGCAGCAAAGTGAATTTAGCTTAACCATACAGCCCCGTTTTTGTGAGACAGACGCACTAGGGCATATCAATAACACTGTAATCCCGGTGTGGTTTGAAGCTGCAAGAGAGCCGATTTTTAAGATTTTCAATCCAACTCAAGACTTATCCAAGTGGAATTTAATTGTGGCAGGCTTTAACTTTGCATTTAATGCCCCTACATATTTTGCCACAGATGTTATCGTTAAAACTTGGGTCAGCCGTATTGGCAATAGTAGCTTTGAATTAACACAAAGCTGTTGGCAGCAAGGTAAGCAAACTGCACAAGCGCAAACCACTATGGTCAACTATGACTTTACTACAGAAAAAAGTGTGGCTTTGAGTGCTGAAATTCGTGCGCAGCTTGAACTGCTGACAGGGAGATAAGTTGTTTAATATAGCTCTGGGTGGTAGCCAAGCATAAAAAAGGCATTCTGATGAGAATGCCTTTTAGTACAATGTTTAATTTTTACAGAGTGATATCTGCAAAGCTATTGATTTGTTTTACGTCACCGGTACGTTGATCGTCATAGCGGACCATTTGCATCACGTTCATGCCGGCATCACTTGCAGCTTTTAGCTCTTCTAATACATCAGAGACAAATAAAATTTGTTTTGGGCTGAGGCTGATAGTGTTGACGATATTGCTATAAGCTTGTTTGAAAAGTTTGTTGCCGGTACGGGTATCAAAATGGCCGTTAAACTTATCGGTTAAATCACCCGCGTCACTGTTACTAAACAGTAGTTTTTGCGCATCAACTGAACCCGATGAGAAGCTATAAACTCGGATGCCTTTTTGTTTAAAATCAGCGAGTGCTTCGATAAAGTCAGGGAAAATATGGCCTTTAAATTCGCCGTTAGCGTAGCCTTGTTTCCAAATTAAACCCTGGATAGTTTTTAGTGGCGTAGCTTTACGGTCTTCTTTGATCCACTGCAGTAAAATTTCAGTGACACGGGCAAGATCAGCTTCGGGTTCGAGTGCAATATCTTGTACATCACAAATGCAGTTTTCAACTAGAACATGGTGCTGGTTCTCTTCCAGAAAAGCCGGCAGAGCCTTAGCTGAGTAAGGAAAAAGAATATCCTCAATAAAGTTAAGTTCGGTAGTTGTACCGGCTGTATCTACGACAATGGCTCTAATACCCATGATATTTGGTTACTCCGCAATCTGCAATTTACTGTGGTCGAGATCTTTTTCTTACTCAGATCCTAAGCCCAAACACACTTTTTGGCTAGTCTATTCGCACTGCAAGTCGTAGTTAATTGTCAGTTTTGCTTACTGCTCCCTTTTTAGTGTCAGCTGGGCAAATACGCACTCTTTTGCCACAGCAGGTGCGAGATACGTTCGTGTGTTTAGTGACCATTTTTGACAACTCAATACCAAGGTCAATATTGATAGAGGTGTCGGTGACTACATTCTTGAGTCCATTTCTCTGATTTTTAGGCTCATTAACTGCTTGGTCCATTGTGCTTTATTGATGCCCTCGAACCAGATAAGCGGGCTATTGCGAGTCTCACCGTTACGTAAATAAGAGTCTGGCATTCTAAAAATTGCTTGCCATACTTTGGCGGTTTTTTTCTTGATCAGTGCTCCCGAATCAGCAAATAAACTGATCTCTAATTCGATCATCACATAGTGTTTGCTGCTGTTGCTCGATAGTTCAAAGATTAGGCCTAGGCGGGAATCATCGTCCCACTGGCTGTCCTGAAAGCTCACTTTGACACCAGCTTTAGCGGTTGATTTTAGCAAAGCTGCTTGGACGATGGCGTTGGAGGTTAGGTTGTCAACTTTGGCTGTGTCTATCGCTGGTGTAACCATAGCTGACGTGCTTACTGTGCCGCTCTGGCTTTCTAGGATGACATACTCCCAGGTGAAGTCGTCGTTAAGTTTTACAGTGGCGCCATTATCTAATGTCACGCGTGATACTTCGGCTGCAACTACTGGAAGGGTAAAGGTCAGTAAAGCGAAAAAAGTTAAGGTCCGTAATGTAATATACATGGTATTTTGCCAAGTCAAAAAGAGATTATTTAGCATAGACAAGGCTTCGGCTAATTCATAATTTTAAGCTCAAAAAGTCACTGAGCTAAGCATGCTAAATGCTGGTATCGGCAGGCGTCACAGTGTTACTCGTAACGCAGGCCAAATGCCTCATCGATGGCTAACGCGGCTTTTTATGTGGCTCTATTGCGGTTAATCATCGTCGATTGCTGCAATTTGGTCTAAGGTGATATTGCTGGTTGTATGGGTTTAGATTACAGTCGGCTGGCAGCGCTAAAATGCGAGTTAAACTCAATGAATAGAATTGGTTTTTTAGGCTTGCACCTTTATTTGTAAGATATTCGGAGATTGATATTTTGGATCAGGAATTAAGAGCAACTATCGCGCAGTGGTTGGTCAATGCTGGGGTAGATACTGAGCCATCGGGCGGAGTTTCAACCAGCATTATGGTTTTAGCCTGTTTAATAGTGGCCTTTGTTGGCTACCTTATTGTTAAACGGGGTGTTGTACGCACGATGAATATGGTGATTGTTAGATCTCGTAATCGCTGGGATGACATTTTCATGAGTTATGGCGTATTGGAGAAAGTGGCCAAAATCGTGCCGGTGTTAATCCTCAATATTATTATGCCTTTGGCGTTAGCGTCGCATAGCGTATTAGCGAGTGTGGTCGATAGGTTGCTTGATGTCACTATTATTATTTTATTAGTGCGTGCAGTTTATAGTGCTCTAGATGCCGCAAATGAAATCGCTGATGTGAACTTAGTGAGCCGTCGGCTACCCATTAAAAGTTTTGTGCAACTGTTTAAATTGTTTATGTTTTTTGTGGCCATTATTATCTCTATTTCTGTTTTGGCCGATCAATCACCTGTGTATTTCTTAAGTGGTTTGGGGGTGGCAACAGGTTTGGTGATGTTGGTCTTTAAAGACACCATATTAGGCTTCGTGGCAGGCATTCAGCTAGCGGCAAATAGAATGGTAAGTCCAACAGACTGGATCCAAATGGATAAATACGGCGCCGATGGCGCGGTAGAGGAAGTGTCGCTCACAACTGTTAAAGTGCGTAACTGGGACCAAACCATTACGATGATCCCCGCTTATGCATTGGTGTCAGATGCTTTTAAAAACTGGCGCGGTATGTCGGAGTCGGGCGGGCGTAGAATTAAGCGCTCGGTACAAATCGATATGAACTCAATTGGCTTTTTAAGCGAAGATGATAAAAAAAGGCTGTCGAAGATCAATCATCTTAAGCCCTATTTCGCTGCTAAATCGGCGGAATTAAACGCGTTTAATGCGCAAGTTGTTGATTCTGACATGCCAGTTAATAGCCGCCATTTAACCAACATTGGTACTTTTAGGGCATACATGTTGGCGTTTTTAAAACAGCATGAACTGGTGCGTAAAGACATGACATTATTAGTGCGTCAATTAGCACCGACCGCGACAGGTGTACCGATTGAGCTGTATATTTTTACGAGTGACACCCGTTGGTCAGTTTATGAAGATATCCAAGCTGATATTTTTGACCATATTTTTGCCATATTGCCAGAGTTTGGTTTGCGGGTTTTCCAAGGGCCAACGGGCAAGGATATTCGCAGTCTACACACAGAAGAGTAATCTTCTGCTCTGATTTACCCACTGAACATAAAAAAGGCACGCTAATTCGCGTGCCTTTTTTATGGATAAATCTGATGCCAAGACTTAAGTTAAATGTCGACCGCCATCGACCTTAAGCACCTGGCCGGTCATATATTGGCTCTGCAGTAAATATGTGACCGCGTTTAAAATCTCTATCTCGCCACCCTCTTTTTGCAGTAGGGCTTTTTTGAGCGTTTTTTGTTGGTATTGCTCATCGTCACTAGGGTTAAACATCAGCATCGCAGGCGCAATACTATTGACCTTAACATTGGGAGCTAATTTGGCGGCGAAAGACAGTGTAAGGTTATGTAGCGCTGCTTTACTGGCGGCATAAGCAGCATGCTTTTTACTGCCTTTATCGACGACGTAATCAGTAATGTGAATAATGTTAGCGGTGCTGCCGGTGTACGCTTTTAGCTGTGTGGTTAATGCGAGGTTGATGGTATAAGGTACGCTAACATGAATACGCATCATTTGGTCCATTATGGCAATGGCTGAGGCTGGATCGCCGTCAGGTAACCAGTCGGATGCGTTATGAATAATAGCTTTAAATACCGGATGCTGTTGTAGGTTAGCTATTAGCGACGTAAGCTGCCGGTCATCATAAAAGTCACAAGCGTGCAGCTCAACCCCAAGCGCCTCTAGCTCGTTAAGTTGAGGGTAATGACTTCGGTAAGTACCAATGACTTTTTGCCCTTGTTGTGCCAGCGCTTTTGCCAGATAAAAGCCGACACGCTTGCCGACGCCTGTAATTAATATTGGGGCTGTCATTGCATTCCTTTGGGGTAATAAATCGTGCACGTTATCTAAAAAATTCTGCTCGGGTAGCGGCATTGGCCTTAAAGTCACCACCAAGCGCTGTGGTTTGGGTTTGTGATTGCGTGTCCATTACACCTCTGGATTTTACGCAGTAATGGGTGGCATCAATGCTTACTGCTACGTTATCGGTGCCCAATAATGTTTGTAAGGCCACTAAGATTTGTTTGGTTAAACGTTCTTGCACTTGTGGACGCTGGGCAAAAAAACGCACTATACGGTTAATTTTAGATAAGCCGATAAGGGTGTTTTTGGGTATATAAGCTACCCTTGCAAGCCCATCTATGGTGACAAAGTGATGCTCACAAGTGCTTACAACGCTGATATCTGACACCCGCACCATTTCATCGACAGCCATTTTATTTTCAATTTGGGCTATTTTGGGGAAGTTGGCATAATCTAAACCTGCAAACACCTCGTTCACATACATTTTTGCAATGCGATGTGGGGTTTCTTGTAGGCTGTCATCATTAAGGTCTAGCCCTAAAGTTGAGACTACGTCAGTCATTAGATCTTTTATGCGGGAATATTTTTGCTCATTGGTCATAGTTGACGGAATGAGTGGGGTTTCGAGTCCTTCATTGATGAGCGCTGCTCTCACCTGTTCAGCCTGTGATGCATCCATAGTTGACTCCTGCTGCGATAGAATTGAGCGTTGGGGTATTAGGTTTGGTGGTACTCAAGTGACAACGATACAGAGTCTGCAAACCTTAATGCGTGGGGCTTATCAATGGTGACGCGCGCATATTGTACCCAAGGGTGTTGGCTACTAATGTCGAGTACGTCTGCCACCAGTTTTTCGAGCAGTAAAAATCGTCCCTCCTCAACATGCTGAATAACGGCCTTGGTTATTTTTTTGTAATTTAATGCCTCATCAACATTATCTTCTTTAATTGCATTGCTAGCGGGGTAGTGGATTTCAATATTAATCACCACATCCTGCATTTTTTCGCGCTCTTCAATGTTAAAGCCAATAAAAGTGCGTAAACGCAAATTGGTAATTTTTATAATCGCATTGCTAGTGGCCATTCAATGTCCTTAAATTATGTATAGGCAAAAATACGAAAACTCTCGTTGTTAAAATTATTGTTAACTATTCATTTACAACAAGTGCAGGTCAAAAAGTCAACTTACATCGTATAGATTAGTACTATTTAGCGATGAATGTGCTGGTGTTAAGGGGAAATGAATTAATTTGGTTGGCGTTAATGGCGGGATGTATATGTTTTGTATTTGTTAATGCGGGTGTGGTTAATTAGAAAAAAAAGCGGTATCGAACAGATACCGCCATTGAAAGGATTACTCGCTACAAATTTTACACGCAGGCTGTTTAGGTAATTTCATTTCTCGAAACTCCATGGTCATGGCGTCGATCATCAAAACTCTACCTGCTAAAGTTCGGCCCATATTGGCAATCACTTTTACGGCTTCAACTGCTTGCAAACAGCCGATCATTCCCACAACTGGCGCGAGGATTCCTGACTCAACACAGCTGAGTTGCTGCTCGCCAAATAACTGGCTAAAGCAGCGGTAGCAAGGAGCGCTTGCTTGGTAATCAAACACCGTTACCATGCCTTCCATTCTAATTGCCGCAGCAGAGATTAAGGGCACTTTATGGATAAAACAGCTTTGGTTAAGTTGCTCTCTAACGGCGACATTGTCGGTGCAGTCCATTACGATTGAGTGCTGTTTAACTAGCGCTTCAATTTCGTGATCATCAAGCACGGCATTAATGGTATTAATTTGAATGTGCGGGTTGAGGCTGATGAGCGTTTCTTTGGCTGAGTCGACTTTAGCTTGGCCGACGTTAGCATCTTGATGCAAGACTTGGCGCTGTAAATTAGACACCTCAACGGTGTCAAAGTCGACCAATGTGAGCGAGCCCGCTCCTGCTACTGCTAGGTATTGGCTCGCTGCACAGCCTAAGCCTCCGGCACCGATAATCAATACCTTGGCTTGCTTGAGTTTTTCTTGGCCTTCAAAGTCCATTGCTTTAATGGATATTTGGCGGCTATAACGCAATACTTCTGCGTCAGTTAATATTTCGTCGGTGTCAGTGGGTGCAATTGACATTAATCTGATCTCTTAAGGCGGATTGCGGCAATTGGCAAATATTATCCAAGTACACTATTGAACGGTTCAACAGTCACTTGGCTGCCAGCGGTTAAGCCATTACAGTCTTGCTCTAAAATAATAAAGCAGTTTGCCATGGTCATTGAGGTCAGCATGCCTGAGCTTTGTCCGCCTGTAAGCGATACTTGTGCGTCACCTTGCTCGTTATAGCTCAGTACTGCGCGTTGGTATTCAACTCGGCCTGCAAGCTTGCGAATGTCTTGGGTTAGCGTTGCACTTAGTGTCAGTGGTTTAGCTTGTGGTAACCCTTGCATTTTTTGTAGTAATGGCCACACAAGTTTGTAGAACGTCACCATTGATGACACTGGGTTGCCTGGTAACCCGCAAAAGACAGCGTTATTTAAATGACCAAAAGCAAACGGTTTACCTGGCTTCATGGCCAGCTTCCAGAAGGTGATTTTGCCTTCTTCATCTAAAACTTGTTTGGTAAAGTCAGCATCGCCAACTGAGACACCGCCGGAGGTGATAACCATATCAGCACAGTCGGCAGCCTCTTTAAAGGCTTGGCGAATGGCCTCTTTGTTGTCTTCGATAACACCTAGGTCAATTGATTCAACATTGGCACGCATAAGCATACCTTGGATGCTGTATCGGTTAGAGTCGTAAATTTGTCCTGGCCCAAGGTCTGTTCCTACCGGGCGTAGCTCGTCACCGGTTGAGAAAAAAGCGACCTTAAGTTGGCGGTATACGCGAAACTGGTTGGCGCCAATAGTGGCTAATACGCCCATTTCAGCCGATCCTATATACGTACCAGCCTTCAGTACTGTAGTGCCTTTTTTTAGCTCTTCAGCACGGTAGCGAACATTCGCCCCTTTGGCTTTTGGTGCTTCAATGCTGATGTTGTTACCGTCGGCAGTCACTTTTTCTTGCATTTGAACTGTATCGCAGCCGGCAGGAACCGGAGCACCAGTCATTATGCGGACGCAACTCCCTGGAGGGCATTGGCCTACAAATGGGTGACCTGCAAAAGATTCGCCAATCAGTGTTAGCGGTTTCGTACCGTCAAGATCATCAAAATTAAAGGCGTAGCCGTCCATAGCGGAGTTGTCAAAAGGAGGCAGATCGACATGAGAAGCCAGATCTTCAGCTAGAACACGGCCTAGAGCATGTTGCAGTGCGACAATTTCAGAATCCGTAACATGTTTTACTTGCTCTAATAGCGCCGCAATGGCTTGGTCTGGGTGCATTAGGCTAGGTTTCGAGCATGGGTCTGCTTGGGTCGGCATCTATTTGTCCTTGAGGCGTAATAAGATAACGTAAGTAAAAACGAATATAGGGCATTATGCCATGGTGATTGCTGATGACTATGATCTAAATAGCAGTTTTACGCGCGACTTAGCCCCTTTGTGATTTATTTTATGTACATATGTTGGTGCGAAGCGTTTATCTTGGCTAATGATTATCGTGATAGTTGGTAAGCTGGAATTTGCAATTAACTGATTATGATGGGGTTATTGTAAGTTTGGGGATATTTGGAGCTGTAAATGACAATTATTACTATTTATTAAACAATAGCTTAAGTAAATTTAATTGCAATTAACTGCTGGCTTGATAACAATAGCGAGCATAAAACTGAATCCCATGAGGAATGATTATGTTGGCACAGAAGATGATTGACCAGTTAAATGAGCAAATCAATATGGAGTTTTTCTCCTCTAACTTGTACCTACAGATGAGTGCATGGTGTGAAGACAAAGGTTTTGAAGGTGCAGCTAAATTTATGCGCGTTCATGCAGATGAAGAGATGGGTCACATGCATCGCTTGTTCACTTATGTGAGCGAAACCGGTGGCATGCCATTGCTAGGCACGATTGAAGCGCCTGAGTCTGACTTCCCGTCGTTATTGGCATTATTCGAATACACTTATGAGCATGAACAGTTGATCACTAAAAAGATTAATGAATTAGCTCACGCTGCATTTACCAATCAAGACTATTCAACATTTAATTTTTTACAGTGGTATGTGTCAGAGCAGCACGAAGAAGAGAAATTATTCAAATCAATCGTCGATAAAATCCGTTTGGTAGGTGAAGACGGCAAAGCGTTATTCTTTGTTGATAAAGACTTAGCACAAATGGCAGTTGAAGATTCAGCAAGCGTTATGACCAGCGCCGCTGAATAAGCGTAAAAGCAACGAAACAAGAGCAGCCTTTGCTGCTCTTTTTTTATGGGGGTAATTAAGCGCTCAATGCTTTGCGATTAACAATGCGGTTAATTGCCGTTTCGTTATTTAAAAAGGCAATTAGGTTGTGGTTCGATAAGGGTTTTGACATCAGATAACCTTGCGCATAATGACAACCCAGAGCTTGTAAAAACTGCCATTGGGCTTCGGTTTCTATGCCTTCTGCAACCAGTGGTAGCTCTAAGCTTTGCCCCATCATAATTATGGCTTTCACCAGTTTTGCATCTGACTGATTGCTGGTGGCGTTGTCAATAAAGCTCTTATCAATTTTTATCACCGAAATCGGAAATTGACTCAAATAGCTTAACGCTGAGTATCCGGTGCCAAAGTCATCAAGGTAAATGTCGATACCCAGCTCTCTTATGGCTTTGAGGGCTTTTAAGCAGTGTGGCGTGTCATCTATCAGCATGCTTTCAGTGATTTCAATATGCAAATAGTTAGGCGCAATATTATGCCGTGTGAGTGCCGACCGGAGTAATTGATAAAAATCAGAACCCGTTGGGTGAATGCACTGACGGCCTGAAACATTGATAGCAAGGTTGAGTAGGTGACCTTGTGCGTGCCACTGGGCTAAGTCTGCTAACGCTTGGTTTAGTATCCACTCACCGAGCGGTTCAATTAAGCCTGTTTCTTCCGCTATTGGTATAAACAACTCTGGAGAGACAATACCCAATTCTGGATCACGCCAGCGGATCAGCGCCTCTACACTCGATACCGCTCCGGTTTGCATATCAATAATGGGTTGATAGTCTAGATAAAATTCCGATTTTATTACCGCTTTACGTAATCGGTGCTCCAGCTGCACTCGGGCTAGCATTTCTACGTTCATTTCAGGAGCAAAATATTGAAAATGAGCGCGACCATCATGCTTTGCTTGGTACATGGCGGTTTCGGCGTTTCGGAGCAGCGTTTCTATATCTTGGCCGTCTTCAGGGTAGAAAGCGACGCCAATACTGGCAGAGATACTACTCTCAAGTGTGTCAATTGATATAGGTTGTGTTAGCACTTCGGTGAGCTTTTGTGCCAGCACTTTTGCCGTGTGGTCGGCATGGTGAAGAGGAGAAGCTATCGCAAATTCGTCACCATCTAAACGGGCGACTAAGTCTTCAGGCTTTAGGGCCGCTTCAATGCGAGCTGCCGATTGTTTGATGATCTCGTTACCTATGGCATGACCATGTAATTCGTTAATAAATTTAAAGCGGTCAAGATCGATAATAAATACTGCTACCTGAGCCTGGTGTTGGCTCGCACTATCAATTGCTTGCTGTAATTGAGACGAAAATAGATGGCGCTTTGGTAGCTTAGTTAATGAATCAAAATTAGTTTTGTACCATAAATCTTGTTCATGCTGTTTACGGTTACTCACATCGAGGAATAAGCCGATATGCTGACAAATATTGTCTTGCTCATCTTTAACGGCGGTAATAGACAGGTATTCAGGGTAAATGCTGCCGTCCTTACGCTTATTCCAGATTTCACCTTCCCAGTTATTGGTATGTTTTAGCGATTGCCAAAGGTCAATGTAAAACTCTGGACCATGGTTGTTAGAGCTCAGTATGCTTGGCTTTTGGCCTTTTACTTCATCAATGGTATAGCCTGTAATACGGCTAAATGCGGGGTTAACCAGCTCAATACGATTATTGGCATCGGTCACCATGATCCCTTCGGATGAGTGTTCAAACACGGCCGAGGCTTGCAGTAGCGATTGCCTGGCGATCAGGCGCTCGTTAAGCATTAAATTTAGTGCTGTGGATATTTGCGCTAATTCGTCATTACCCTTAACTTTAATTTGCAGTTGCAGGTTGGGATCTTTGGCCATTTTTTCAACATCATCTACGATGGTGGTGATGGAGTCGAGCAGGCTATTGGTGATGTACTGCCCTAAAAAGTACACCACGCAAAAAAACAGCACTCCAGCCAAAATACTGATATAGACATATGACAAAATCTGTTGACGCTCAACTTCACTTTGAAGTGCTATTTTTTCGATAAGTTCTATGCTGATGTTATGAGACAGCGCTAAATTTGCAGTAGCTGCCGACCACCAGTAGGCACTGCTTATTTGCGGAGGCTGATTTTGTAGCTGCTGTAACGCTTGGTGCATTTGCACATTGTTATCTGCTAGTTGACTTGCTAACGGAGACGGTTGGTCACTACTTTTTGTGTGCTGAACATACTGGTAGTAGCTGTCAATGGTGTGTTCAATTGTTGCAATGAGCTGGTGCTGTTCTGGGTTGAGAACCTGACCGTTTTTAATGTTGGCCAGCGCAATTTTGCGTTCAAAATAGTGATGCTCGAAGTTAACGGTATTTTGAATATCTTTAATTATTGAATTGTCATTAGCATGATTACTGAGGGGGTCAGAGCCCATTTGCTGGCTAATAAGGTAAGCCTGCTCAATTAAATCAATTTGCTGTTGAAGCTTGTCGCGCAGCGTGTTGATTTCTTGCTGCTCTGGGCTCAGCCAAAATGCACTAAATTTGGCACGGTTTTCTTTAGTCATCACGGGGGTTGCGGTATTGATGATATCGCCAAGTTGTTTGGTAATACTCGAAATACTATCGAATGACTTTAGATCGACAGTCGGCGCGGCCAGCAGTTGGTTAATCAGAGCGCGCTCTTGGCCCGCTAACTCTTGAATTTCAAGTACGTTGACTAAGTCATCCAGCACCGTAGCCTGATAAGGGTTGTCGCTTTCAAAGTGTAACCTAGAAATAAAGCTGATTAGCTTACGGTTTAGTTGGGAATAATAGTTGAAAAACTGACTATTATCGTATGCAAGGATCCGCTTTCGAGCCATTGCTAGGCGTTGTCGCTCAATACTGGTTTGTTCTAAGCGTTCCTGCTGAACATCAAACAATTGATGGTCATTACGGGTGGCTTCGATGATTTGGTTGAGTTGCGCGTTTGATATTAGCTTAATGATTACCGCATCGGTTTTGCGCCACTGCTGCTGCAATTCGGCACTAAATTTTTTACCGTTGCTACTTAAGAAACCTGCAGATAATCCGCGCTCTTTTTGTAATTCAAAAATGACATTCTCAATGCCAGATACTACTTGAGTGGTTAGCGCGTTTGTTGATGTTTTTTGGTAGTGCTTATAGAGGGTAATTGAATGTTGTACCGTAAACATCGCTAAGATCAGCATTGGTAACGCGGCAAACAGTAACAGTTTTCTTTTTAAGCTAAAGCGGCTTAGCATTCAGTGGTGACCTTTTCGCATAACAACTCAATAATTCATCTTGTTGTGTAATCTTTAATGGGAAAGTCGCGATAAAAAATCGCGGCGAATCATACCCATTTGTAGATTAATGCGCCTTAGTTAATTAACTAAAGTCTAATCAATGTCACGATTTTATCGCTGGTATCAATATTTGTGATTAAAGGAACCTGCTTGTTAATGACATTGATGCACTATCAATGACTTTTTTGATATGTTGGTCACGCGTTATTGTGGGGTGTTAATTTGCAATTTTGTGCATAAAAAAACAGTTGCAGTGCGGTTTTATGGCATTTTTTAAATGTTAAAACTAGGCATGTCAGTGCTTAGTTGCACTGACATGAATTGGTCGATAGCCGTTTTACGTTACGTAATGCATCGTTTTGGCCCGTTATTATTGTGATTGGCGATAAGCGACAATGTCTTCTACCGTGAGTACTGGCATATTATGTTGCTGGCCAAAGCGAATGATGTCGGGCAGGCGCGCCATCGTACCATCAGGTAATGTGACCTCACACAAAACGCCAACTGGTTTGAGCCCAGCAAGTTTCATTAAGTCGACTGTGCCTTCCGTATGGCCACGGCGTTCAAGTACGCCACCCGGCCGTGCTCGTAATGGGTAAACGTGTCCGGGCCGAGCAAGATCGTCCGGTTTAGCGTTATCTGCAATAGCTGCTTTAACTGTGGTCACTCTATCTGCGGCTGACACGCCGGTAGTGACTCCTTCTTTAGCTTCTATGCTTACGGTGAAAGCTGTGCCGTACTGGCTGTTATTATCAACAACCATTGGCGGTAAATCGAGTTGCTTAATGCGATCTTCGGTTAGGCACAGACAAACAATGCCACTGCATTCGCGAATTAGCAGCGCCATTTGGTCGTTGGTGAGCGTTTGGGCTGAGTAAATTAGATCGCCTTCGTTTTCTCTATCTTCGTCATCAACCACTAGCACTCCTTGCCCTTGGCGGAGGGCGTTAAGGGCTGAGTTGACACGTTCAATAGCATTGCCATAAGGCGTGAGTAAAGACTGATTCATGGTAAATATCCTTAAATAAAAATATTGGGTTGCCAGAATCAGGGCGCACAGAAAATGACACTTAATATGGTGTATTAAGTGCTCAATAAGAGGCTGTAGTAATGCAAGCAGCAGTGTTGGGTGCTTTGCTGTTGGCAAAACACCATTGCGTAGGCTGCATTACGCAGTCTTATATTCTCTTTCATCCGGACTTAGTACACGCAGCACACGTTGTGCGCGGGTGTGGTCATTACCGTCGGCTCTGGAGTAGGTACAACTTCAATCAGACGGACGTCATCATTAAAGTCGGTTTACCAGATCTGCTTGACCCTACCGCAGATACTTAGCTGCATTGGTAGGCGCTCGCGGGCTTTTATGTTGATGTGTAATGACATCAATATAACTTACCGCCGGTGGGGAGTTGCACCCCGCCCTGAGAATTATGCTTAGCTTGCGTTTGCGCAATCGATAAGCACCGTCATGTTGCGTCAATTTGATTAAAATGACAAGCTGACTCCCATACTAAAGTCATGCTTACGATGGATTGGCTCGTAACGGCATTAACCACCTATACTCAGCGCATTAATGCGACTCGGAACTCTCATATGACGGCTAAAACAGGCACCCAACCACCACAAGCAGACAAAATACCGCATGTCATGGATCTGCATGGCACAACTCGTGTCGATGATTACTACTGGATGCGTGATGACGAGCGTAAAGACCCTAAAATTATTGCGCACCTAAATGCAGAAAACCAATATACAGCAGCGCAATTTAAACCTTATGAATCGCTAAAAAAGCAGCTCTTTGATGAGTTAGTAGGACGGCTAGATAAAGACGAATCCAGCGTACCTTACTTTTGGCATAACCATTGGTATTACCGTTATTACAAAGCGGGTCTTGAATACCCGATAATGGCAAGAAAACTAGCGTTAGACAGTAACGAAGAACAGGTGCTACTTGATGTTAATGACCGAGCTAACGGTCACGATTTTTACGGTTTAGGTGGCGTGTCTGTCAGCCCTGATGAATCTAAAATGGTGTTTGGTGAAGACCTATTGAGCCGCCGCATTTACACGCTGTATTTTAAAGATCTTAACAGCGGCGAAATGCTAGAAGATAAGCTAGAAGGTACCGACGGTGACGTAGTGTGGGCCAATGATAACCTGCACTTATTTTACATTGCCAAAGATCCACAAACCTTACTTGGGTACCAAGTGTTCCGGCATCGGTTAGGCACCGAACAAGCAGAAGACGTACTGGTTTATGAAGAGCAAGACGATACCTTTTACATTGGGCTAGGTAAATCACTGGATGAAAGTGCTATTGCGTTGTATGCCGAAAGCACCGTGACTAGCGAAGTTTTAATGCTGGACGCCAACGCTGCGTTAGGCGAGTTTAATGCGGTCTTGCCGCGGGAAGAAGAGCATGAGTATTCGGTATCTAAATTGGCTGACCGCTATTACATCTTAACAAACTGGCAGGCGAGTAACTTCAGGTTAATGCAGGTGGATATCGCACTGGCTGCCGATAAACACGCTTGGCAAGATGTTATTGCACATAACCCGCAGTCAAGAATCGAAGATGTTTTACTGTTAAACCAGTACATGGTGGTGCAAACACGTGAGCGTGGTATTAGCCGAGTCCATGTTTATCCTGCTAGTGATACTGGCTTTGATATGAGCGCAGGTTTTGAGCTTAAGTTTAACGATCCCGCTTACGTGGTGGGTTTTGACGTTAATGTGAGCCAGCAAAGCGACAAGTTAAGAGTTTATTACTCAAGCCCTACCACGCCAGAGTCTATTTATGAGTATGATCTTAGCAACCCAAGTCAGCGCCAATTGCTCAAGCAAGAAAAAGTGCTCGGTGGATTTGATGCCACGCTTTATCAAGCAGAGCGTATTTTTGTGCCAGCAAGAGACGGTAAAGCGATACCGGTGACCTTGGTTTACCGCAAAGATAAGTTTAACAAAGACGGTACCAACCCGCTTTATCAATATGGTTATGGCTCATACGGTTACACTATAGAGCCGGATTTCAGTTCGTCTATTTTAAGCTTACTGGATCGCGGTATAGTGTATTGTATTGCCCATATTCGTGGCTCAGAAATGCTAGGGCGTAACTGGTATGACGACGGACGCATGCTTAATAAACAAAACAGTTTTAATGACTTTGTTGATGTTACTCAAGCTTTAACCAGCCAAGGCTATGGCGATAAAAACCAAGTGGTAGCCGCCGGTGGCAGTGCTGGTGGATTGCTGATGGGAGCTGTCATTAACCAAGCGCCGCAAAGTTACTTTGCTGTGGCTGCCCATGTACCGTTTGTTGATGTAGTCACTACCATGCTGGATGAATCTATTCCGCTTACCACCAACGAATATGACGAGTGGGGTAACCCAAACGAGAAAACCTATTTTGACTACATGCGCAGCTACTCACCGTATGACCAAGTTAGCGCGCAAGCGTATCCGCATATGTTGGTAACAACCGGCTTACACGACTCACAAGTACAGTATTTTGAGCCTGCCAAGTGGGTTGCTAAACTGCGAGATATGAAAACAGACAATAATATGCTGTTGTTTGATACCGACATGGAAGCTGGCCATGGTGGTAAAAGTGGCCGTTATCGCCAGTATGAAGATAAAGCACAAGAGTATGCCTTTTTCATAGGTTTGCTCGGCTTAGATAGTGGTTTGGGCAAGGTGACTGAGAAGTAGTGGCTACTGAATCTATCTGGTATTTGTATATGGTGCGCTGCGCAAACGGCCACCTATACACCGGCGTCACCACCGATGTGACAAGGCGTTTTAAAGAGCACCAAAGCGGGAGTGCTAAGTCTGCCAAGTATCTACGCGGTAAAGGGCCGTTAACGTTAGCTTATTTTGAAACCGTAGGTAGCCGTAGCGATGCGCTTAAGCGTGAAATAGCATTAAAAAAATGGCCAAGAGAGAAGAAGCTGGCGTTGATAGGTAATGATGATTAGTGCATAGGTTAATCGTGGCTCATATGCTTGCCGCAGGCAATTGGTATCTCCGAAAGTTTATCCAAAGTTGAGTATTGCGTTGTATGTAGCGCATTTGCGGCAACGCCGATAGCTAACTCAGTGTTTCAGTGTTGATGCAGCGGTGCCCATCGATGACATGGCCTAACTTTCACGAGAGGGCAAGGTACTGCTGCACAAAAATGTATTTGCTCGACATCATTCATCGTTAAATACATTAATCTACAACAGCCCTCGCGCCGGGAAGCAAAAGGCTATCTAGCGCATTAATGCATACTTACAGAGCCATTAATATTGTCGATGCTCAGGTCTCCACTACCTGCTTCGACAATGCTCAGCCCTTTAGTGTTGTCGACCTCAATATCACCAGAACCATCATCAATCACCACATGACCATTAACGTTGGTCACCGTAATGTCGCCTGAGCCGTCGTTGATATTGGTATTGTCACCAATATTATTGACAATGATGGAGCCTGAGCCGTCATTGATATTGGTGCTACCGCCAATATTGTTTAAGTTGATAGAACCAGAACCGTCATCAAGGTTGAGTTTGCCTGTGGTATTACTGATGGATATTGAGCCTGAACCGTCGACGATATTGAGGTCTTGGCCGCCTTTGATTAGTAGACTGCCAGAACCATCGTCGAGGTTGATATTGGCTGTAACTCCGTTGATTTCGATATCACCAGAACCATCCTCTAGGGCCAACATCATAGTGGCCGGCACTTTAATGGTGAGGTCGATATAAGGTGAGCGGTTGAAGTGGATGTTACTGTCAAACTCTGCAATGAGCTTGGCTTTGCGGCCCTGTTTTTTGAGGACTAAGTTTGCTTCGTTGTCGCCGTATGTGTAGATATCTGCAGTCACATTTATTTCAGAGAGCCCGTCAACCCCTAGTATGATCAACTCCCCTGCACCGGTATTTGCTGTAAAAGTGTCAATGTCAGCTGCATTGAGTTGTAGCTGTTTTTTCTGATGCTCCATCGGTCCGCCATGGTCGGCATTAACATTGATGATGCAACCAGATAGCGTCAATGTAATCGCAGCTGCAAAAAGGCTAGAGAGTAATTTCATTTTACGATGTCCTTGTTATCATTTTTAATTCAATAGTTATGCTACCTAAGCAGGTACTGTGCCAAAATGTAAGTTGTTGTTTTTATTGTTGTGTAATTCGGCAAGTGGCTAAACATTGGTGGTTTTACTCATAAATTAGTTTAAATCAGCATTACGAATGAGTTATTCAAGGTATTGATAGCAATAGCTAAAAAAGCAAAATAAGTTAAGGTTATTAGCAGGGCAATTAATTGCAGAAGTAAGGACATGGACTATTTACTGATAAACCAACAGGGCTGGAATCGCCGAGTGCAAACGCATGTCACCTCTGATTTTTATGACGTTGCCGGCTTTTTGCAAGGTAACAGTTCTTTGCAGGAGATTGAACTTGCGGCACTAAACGTAGCGGGTAAAAGCATGTTACACCTGCAGTGTCATTTTGGGTTAGACACCTTGTCATGGGCACGGCTTGGTGCCAAAGTGACAGGAGTTGACCTTTCCACTGTGGCGATTGAGCAAGCCAAATCATTGGCCGCACAAGCGCAGCTGGACGCTGAGTTTGTTTGCACCGATGTCTACACCGTGCCGCAGCGAGTAGCGGGGCAGTTTGATATTGTATTTACCTCTTATGGTGCGATTGTATGGCTACCTGATTTAAACAAATGGGCACAAACCATCGCGAGCAAGCTTAAAGCTGGTGGCCAGTTTTATATGGTGGAGTTTCATCCTGCACAGGCCGTTTTTGACGGCTACAGCTACTTTCATCAGCATGAGCCAGACATTGAAGATGAACCAACCTACACCGAAAACGCCGGTAGTAAAACCGACACCTTTGTCAGTTGGCCACATTCGTTGGCCGATGTCATCAATGCATTAATTACTGCCAACATAGAGATCGCATCATTTAACGAGTATCCCTTTAGCCCGTATAACTGTTTTGCTGGCCTAAGCCAAGAAACGGCTGAAGTTGAACTTATGGGTGTTAGTACCGAGTGCGAACGCTACTATGTTGAGCAACAAGGTCAGCGTTTACCGTTGACCTATGCTATTTCTGGTATTAAAAAGGGTTAAATACTTGCGTCGATAAAAGAACAGCGCCTTAGGGCGCTGTTTTAGTTTGGGGCTCGATGTTGGTTTAGTGGCTGCGCAGTACCGGATACTTCAAGTATTGATCATCAAAATAAGGGCTGCGTTCGTAAAACCAACGCAATCGTGCCTTCGGATCTGCGGCAAACTCACTGTCTGTTAGCGCGGCGTTAAACTCAGCCTGTAGGGTGGGATCTTGCGCCAACATTTGAGCTGCTAATGGCTCTACCGCGTAGTTTTCAATGTATTCAGTGCGAGTAAATATCGGGTTGAAAAAGCCCCACTGAAAGAACGAATCAGGCGATTGAGGTTCAAGTAGCAATATGGCTAAGTCGCCTAATGGCTGGTTAGTATCAATGCGCACTGTACCAGCGGGCAAAGTGGTGGTCATTTGATGGCTGCTAACGGTTGCCGTCACTCGTTGTCGGCCTTCGTAATCAGCACTGGCAAATTTAGGTGCGGCAAACTGGTATTGTTGTACCTGCTGGGTTGTGGGCTTGGTTAGGGTTGTCATTCGCACACCGTGAATGTTTAGTCGCTGTAATACCGCTTGCCACTGTGGCGGTACAAAGTAAGCGTTTGGACGGTTAACCTTTACGTTGGCTTTAGTGCCGCCAATTAACGGTAAGTTCTTATATAGTTTTGGCTGACCATTCCAGCGCACAATGTCGTTACCACTAATAGGGCTGGGTTCTAAGGTGTAATCAATGCCTTTAAAGTCCCAACCTTGGGATTGCTGTTCTGGTGTCCAGGTCAGTGTCACCATCGGGGAGTAACGGTATTTATCTTGCTCAATTGCGGTTTTCAGTTTGGTTGCTTGGCTGCCCACTGTTTTTAGGGTCGCTTCAAGCATCACATAGGTACCTAGTACACGCTGTTTGAAGGGTTTTAGGCTATGGTTTTCGATCAAAATAGTGGGCAAATGGCGTACGTCGCCGTAGCCATTGGAAAACCGTGGTCCAGCGTTCCATAGAGACATACCTTTGGTGATATCGGTATTGTCGAGGGCAAATACCAGTGGCCCAGGTATGTGACCTTGTTGTTCGAGTGCCGATTCTATCGCGGGGCGGTAATTATTTTCTAACCATTGGTAGCTCGAAGGGCTTAACCCTTGGGCGAGATTGTAGCCAAAGGTGACGTCATATTGGTAGTCGATACCATCAGTGACGTGTACATCAATGTATAAATCTGGCCGCCAAATATTGATAGCACGCAGCATATGCTGCATTTCAAGCGTATCAGTTTTTGCGTAATCGCGGTTTAGATTTAAGTTTTTGGCTGTAGTGCGCCAACCCATGTTCAAAGGACCTCTTTGATTTACACGGTTAAATTGGCTCGAACGCTCATGGGCATCAACACTAAATATTGGTACAAATAGTAGGTTGGCATTGTTGAGTAAGGCTGATTTATCTCCCAGTACAATATCGCGAAGCAGCATCATGCCGGCGTCTTTACCGTCAATTTCACCTGAGTGAATACCGGCTTGCACAAGCACGCTGGGCTTATTATTTTTTAATAGTGTGGCGGCGTTATCAGCCCCTTCTTTTGAGGCCACAATCATCCAAATATCTCGCCCTTGTGGGCTTTTGCCAATGCTGACTTTTTTGAGCATGTTGCTGTGGGCGATGAGCTTGTCTAGCCACGCAAATGTCTCGTCATAACTTGGGCTAGTCTTAAGTCCGTGTTGCTCAAAGGGGGTGGCCCATTGGCTGTCAGGGGCGGCGAGTAGCGACTCACTGTTGCCATGCCATTCGATTGCTGGTGGTAAAATGGCATCGTTAACAAATGTGGTCGCTCGCTGAGGTGCGTTGTTGTGATCGGCGGCAATGGTGCACAAGCTGGTGGCACTGGTTGCAATAACAAGGCCGGCAACAGCGGCTTTTCGGGTCAGGCGCATAGTCGGAGATCCATCTATTAAGTGAGTGTATACCCAAGCCACAGTAGCTGCGTGTTCACATGTAGAGCTGCGATAAGGTTAGAACCTGTAGTTGCAGTGCCCTTGTTTGAATGTGCTATTTCATTACGCTAAACCGGCTTGCTTTACATGTACTGTGGTGCAAGCGCGTTAAAGTCACTTGGGTATTTTATGGCAATAAGCCAATAATATTTCATTAAAATACCACTTGGCGCAATAGAAGAACTGTTTCTAAATATACAGCTTTTGTGTCGGTGTAAATAAGTGTGGTTTGCGCTGGCTTGAGGTCGAGGTGAACTCAATGTGTTTGATAAGCTTGGTGTCTTATGAATCGGGCTTAATCTGCGCCGACAATACCCAGCGTAGTTAAACTACGCTGGGTGATGATGCTCGTATTATGCGTTCGGACCTGCGTTTTTGATCAGATCTGACACCTGGTACTTATTAAAATTAGCTTCAAAACTTTCTGCTAATTTTTGGGCAAATTCAGCATACTGCTGCTTATCTTCCCAAGTATTTATTGGGTTGAGTAAGTTGCTGTCTACGCCGGTGATAGCTAATGGTACATGGAGGTTGAGTTTCTCAAGGTACTCAGTTTCAACCTCTTTTAGTTCACCGCTAACAATGGCATCGACAATCGCGCGGGTGGTAGGAATGTCAAAACGCTTACCAATACCATGTGGCCCGCCTGTCCAACCGGTATTGACCAAGTAAACTTGGCTACCAAATGACTCAATACGTTCCATTAATAGCTCTGCGTACACACCAGCTGGACGCGGGAAGAATGGCGCGCCAAAACAGGTCGAAAAGGTTGACTGAATCGCGGCGGTTGAACCCATTTCAGTTGAACCCACTTTAGCGGTGTAACCCGACAAGAAATGATAAGCCGCTTGTTCTTTGGTGAGTTTAGATACCGGTGGCAATACTCCAGATACATCGCAAGTTAAAAAGACCACTGCGTGAGGTTCGGCGCCACAGTTTTCGGTTTTGCGTTGAGCTATGTGCTCTAACGGATAAGCGGCACGTGTATTTTCGGTTAACGATGAGTCGCGGTAATTAGGTACGCGATGCTCATCGGTCACCACGTTTTCAAGTACGGTGCCAAAACGAATTGCATCCCAAATAACAGGTTCATTTTTTTGACTTAAGTCGATACATTTTGCGTAGCAACCGCCTTCAATATTAAATACGCCGCCGGGTGCCCAGCCGTGCTCGTCATCACCAATCAGTAGGCGTTTTGGATCGGCCGAAAGTGTGGTTTTTCCGGTTCCAGACAAGCCAAAAAATAGTGTGGTATCACCGTCATGGCCAACGTTAGCAGAGCAATGCATTGGTAATACGCCTTTGGCAGGCAGCAAAAAGTTTTGCACTGAGAACATCGATTTTTTCATCTCGCCAGCGTACTTAAGGCCTGCAAGTAAAACTTTACGCTCGGCAAAGTTTATAATAACCACTGCGTCTGAATGTGTGCCGTCACGCTCTGGTTGGCAGACAAAACCTGGGGCGTTGATGATTTGCCAAGTCGGTTTATCGGCAGCATTAAATGTTTCAGGAATAATGAATAAGTTGCGTGCAAAAAGCTGATGCCATGCGTACTGAGTCGTAACTTTTACGGGCTGGTAATGTGTCGGGCTTGCACCAACTTCAAGGTTGGATACAAAGGTGTCTTTATCGGCTAAATAGCTTTCAACGCGATCCCAAAGTGCGTTAAAGGCATCGACCGTAAATGGTTTGTTTACGGTCCCCCATTCAATGTCTGCTTCCGAGCTGGGTTCTTTGACAATAAAGCGATCATTGGGCGAACGGCCTGAACGCTCTCCAGTTTTAGCGACGAACGCGCCGTTTGCGGTTAACTCTCCTTCGCCGCGAGCTAGCGCTAGCTCGACTAACTGGCCAGTTGATAGGTTAAGGTGTTCACGCTTTGAACCATCCACCATTGTTAATTCTCCATTACTTTGGGTTTTTTTTATGTACTGGTCTGAAGCGCCAGCTAATTTAGTTTTTCGAGTGTAGCCGATTGCACTATAAAAGTGTGCGATAGTTCAAAAAAAAGCCATAAATGAGTTTTTGTGGCCTGCGATAACTGCAGTTTTATGCTAGGAGAGTGTTTTTTAGGCATAAAAAAGGTGCCTCTATGGCACCTTATTTAGAATAAATAACGCTTATTGGGTGGTATCACTTTTAGGCGCTATGGCGAATATAGCTTCAACATCGATACCGTCAAATGTATATTTGCTGTTGCAGTATTCGCAACCCATTTCGATGCGGCCTTCTTCGGCAATAATTGCGTCGACTTCTGCTTTGGCTACAGTACGAATAGCCTGAGCGCTGCGCTCTTTTGAGCAGGTGCAGCTAAACGTAACAGCGACAGGGTCAAATAACAGTACTTCTTCATCGTGATATAGGCGATGCAGTACGTCTGTTGCTTCTAAGTCGAACATCTCTTCTTGTTTAACTGTTTCAGTTAATACCGATAAGTGTTCAAACTCATTATTGTGTTCGCCATCAGTTGGCAATACTTGTAAGAACATACCGGCAGCTTGCTTGGTGTCAGCAAACAGCTTAATTTTGGTCGGTAGCTGCTCTGATTGCTCGAAGTAAGTTTCGAGGCATTCGGCCAATGTTTCTTTGTCGAGTGCAACGACACCTTGGTAACGTTCACCGTCATCTGGCGTTAATGTAATCACCATGTAGCCTTTGCCAAAAAGCGTTTGCATTGGTGAGTCGTTAGCAATATCGCCCGTCCAACGTGAAACACCACGTAATTGCTGCAGGTTATTACCGTTAATGACAGCCAATGACACGGGGCCGTCGCCTTGTAGCTGGACACTGATATCGCCACTAAATTTTAAGGTTGCGGTTAGCAGAGACGTCGCAGCCATTAATTGCCCCAGCAATTGCTGGATTGCTTGCGGGTAGTCATGCGCGGCAATCACTTCTTGATAGCTTTTTTCAAGTTGTACCAATTCGCCACGAACGCTGGCATTTTCAAATAGGTAACGATGTAAGTTGTCTTTAGTCATTTCGGTATTCCAATGTTAACTTTCTTTAAAGCGCATGATTTGGCGACGTTGTTTCTTATCCGGCTTTTGATCTGGCGCAGGATTGTGAAGAATATTCAAACGTCTTTGCTCGGCATAAGTCTCTCTCTTAGCTATGCTTTGCGGTGTTTCTTCATAAAGGGTTTGTGCGATAGACCCTTTTTGACGGTGTTCGGATAATTTTACGATGACGATCACTTTCTCGTCATAACCTTGTCGTAATCTAATTGTGGCACCTAGCTCAGCATATTTGCTCGATTTAGTGCGTTGGCCGTTATAGTGTACTTTACCTGCATTAATCATCTCTTTAGAGATCGCGCGAGTCTTATAAAAGCGAGCTGCCCAAAGCCATTTATCTAGCCGGACTTTTGATGTAAGTGGCTCGTTATCTGGCATAAAGCGACTCCAAAGGTAAATTCGTTTTTAATAAAGTAGGAGAAAGTTCACAAGCTGAGTATTAATATACAAATCTTTACTTCCCTACTAGTAAAATAGTGGCAAACTTAACACTCTTTTTAGGCGCGTAAAGTTAGCATATATAGGCTATTACCGCCAACATTGCTACGGTTATGGGCTTGTTGATAGTCGCAGTGTAAGTTAGCATGGATAAGATTTGCTTAATTATTATAATGAGAACAGAGACCTGTGCAGAGGGTCCGCATAAATATGGATTTATTAGACAAGTTTTTAACCAAAGCTTCAGGGCTGCCTCAAAAGCCTATCAGTTCAGCGATATTCAGTATTGGCATGCTGTTAATGTTGTTTATGCTCGCCCAAATCAGCTGGAAACTCGTGCCCAATGATCCTGCCACTTCCCGCTGGACGCCGACGGCTGCCTCTTCTGCGCCATCAGCTTCGATTAACATTTCCGCGATACAAGCATTAGGGCTTTTTGGTGATGCCAGCGCAGTCGCTGCTCAACCTAAAGTGGCGCCTAAAGCGGAAGTGATAACAGACGCACCTAAAACGTCGCTATCAATTCAGCTCACCGGGGTTGTTGCTTCTACCGCCGAAGAGCATGGCTTAGCCGTCATTGCATCTAGTGGTAGCCAAGAAACTTATAGCTTAGGTGACAAAATTAAAGGCACCTCAGCATCGCTTAAAGAAGTGTACGCCGATCGCATTATCATCACTAACAGCGGGCGCTACGAAACCTTGATGCTCGATGGACTTGATTACAACACTAATGGCAGTGCTAATCAGCAGTTACAAAAAGCTAAAAGCCTACCTAAAGGCAAGAAAGTTGATCAACGTAAAAACACAAAAGTTGCGCGTGAGTTAAGCGAGTCACGCGAACAGATATTGGCTGACCCAAGTAAAATTACCGATTATTTAGCGATATCTCCTGTCAAATCAAATGGTGAGATTAAAGGTTACCGACTCAACCCCGGTAAAGACCGAAAGCTATTTACTCAAGCAGGGTTTAAGTCTAACGATTTGGCAAAATCAATTAATGGTTACGACCTGACTGACATGGGGCAGGCGTTAGAGGTTATGGGGCAACTCCCCGAAATGACGGACATTGCTTTAATGGTTGAGCGTGAAGGCCAACTTATCGAAATTATGTTTAGCCTGCCGCAATAATAGCGCAGCAACCAATAACAAATAAAGGCGGCTGCAATATGACATTGAGCTTGCCGCAATTAAAGGTTTTAGGGGAAGTAAAACAATGAATAATAAAAGGATTAGACGCAGACTAATCGCCGGCATGGTAATGGGGGCGTCGTTGTTCGCACCACAACTTGCATGGGCTGAGCAATATGCGGCTAACTTTAAAGGCACCGATATTCAAGAGTTTATCAACATTGTTGGTAAAAACCTGAATCGCACCATTATTGTCGACCCCACCGTGCGCGGTAAAATTAACGTTCGCAGCTATGATCTACTCGACGACGAACAATATTATCAATTTTTCCTTAATGTGCTCCAAGTCTACGGTTATGCCGTGGTCGAAATGGATAACAACATTATTAAGGTTATCAAAGACAAAGACGCTAAAACCGCGTCAATTCGGGTTGCCGATGATAATTCGCCAGGATTAGGCGATGAAATGGTGACGCGTATTGTCGCGTTGTACAACACCGAAGCTAAGCAGCTTGCTCCCTTGCTACGCCAGTTAAATGATAATGCCGGTGGTGGTAACGTTGTTAATTATGACCCGTCAAATGTATTGATGATTTCAGGTCGCGCCGCGGTCGTTAATAAACTGGTTGAAATTGTCCGCCGCGTGGATAAACAAGGTGATACCGCTGTTGAGGTAGTTGAGCTTGAGTTTGCCTCTGCTGGCGAAATCGTTCGTATTGTTGACACCCTTTATCGCTCGACTGCCAATCAAGCTCAAATGCCTGGGCAAGCGCCTAAAGTCGTTGCAGATGAGCGCACCAACTCCGTTATCGTTAGCGGTGATGAAAAAAGCCGCCAGCGGGTGGTGAAGCTAATTAAGCAGTTGGATGCAGAGCAAGCGAGTACCGGCAATACCAAAGTCCGTTACTTGCATTACGCTAAAGCGGAAGACTTAGTTGAGGTTTTAACCGGCTTTGCTGAGCAACTGGTTAGTGATAAAGATGCTTCGGCTAAAAGCAGTAAACGCCGTAACGATATTAATATCATGGCGCATGTTGATACCAATGCCTTAGTTATTAGTGCCGAGCCGGATCAAATGCGTACGATTGAAAGCGTGATTAATCAGCTTGATATTCGTCGTGCGCAAGTGCTTGTTGAAGCCATTATTGTTGAAGTGTCTGAAGGTGATGACATTGGTTTCGGTATTCAGTGGGCGACCGCCTCTGGTGGTGGTACCCAGTTTAACAACTTAGGTCCAACAATTAGTGAAATTGGTGCGGGTGTGTGGGATGCGCAAGATACCGAAGGCACCACCATTTGTGAAGATGGTATTTGTACCACAAACCCAGACTCTACTGGTGATATCACTACGCTAGCCGCTGCTTTAAGTAAAGTAAACGGCATGGCATGGGGTGTGGCAATGGGCGACTTTGGCGCGCTAATTCAAGCCGTATCCAGCGATACCAAATCAAACGTATTGGCAACGCCTTCAATTACCACGCTTGATAACCAAGAAGCGTCATTTATCGTCGGTGACGAAGTGCCAATTCTAACCGGTAGCCAAAACTCAAGTAACGGCAACAGTAACTCGTTCCAAACTGTTGAACGTAAAGAGGTGGGCGTTAAGCTTAAAGTGGTACCTCAAGTTAACGAAGGTAACGCTGTTAAGTTAACGATTGAGCAAGAAGTTTCAGGTATTAATGGTCAAACAGGTTTAGATATTACCTTTTCGACTCGCCGTTTAACCACGACGGTTATGGCCGACTCAGGGCAAATTGTAGTGCTGGGTGGTTTGATTAACGAAGAAGTGCAAGAGTCAGTGCAAAAAGTACCAATCTTGGGCGATATTCCCTACATCGGCCACCTGTTCAAGTCGTCTTCAAGTGGTACTACCCGCAAAAACCTAATGGTCTTTATTAAGCCGACGATTATTCGTGATGGCATGACCATGGAAGGGATTGCAGGTCGTAAATACAATTATTTCCGTGCATTGCAACTTGAGCAAGAAGAACGTGGCGTTAACCTAATGCCAAATACTAGCGTACCAATACTGGAAGAGTGGGACCAAGAAGCGTACTTACCTGATGACGTTAACGAAGTACTTAATCGTTATAAAGAAGGTAAAAACTTAGAAACTAAGATGCGTGAAACCGATCCTGCTTTGAAGCATATTGCTGACGGCAAAGAAAAAGATGCAAAAGCAGCTGCGGAATTAGAAGCGACTGCGACAGACAAAGAATCTAATGATGAGTGAGAATTCTACCCCGGTCGATGAACCGCTGGCAAAAGTATCCAATGAACTTGGATTGGCTTCAGAAACTGACGAAGCCTTTCACTCTACAAGTAAAGAGCGGTTACCTTTTGCGTTTGCGCATCGGTTAAATGTGGCGTTAGACAAAGACGAAAACGGAGTGTTGTCGCTGTACTACACCACAGGCACTCCCATTGAAGCTTTACTTGAAACCCGCCGTTACTGCGGTAAAGCCGTACCGCTTGTTAAACTTGAGGCAATGGAGTTTGAGGCTCGGTTAACCCAAGCCTACCAGGCTAACTCATCAGAAGCACAGCAGATGATGGAAGACATTGGTAACGAGATGGATTTGTTTACCCTTGCCGAAGAGATGCCTCAAACTGAGGATTTGCTCGAGGGTGACGATGACGCACCCATCATTAAACTGATTAACGCTTTACTGTCAGAAGCCATTAAGGAAGAAGCCTCAGACATTCATATTGAAACATATGAAAAACAATTAGTGGTTCGCTTCCGTGTTGATGGCATTTTAAAAGAAGTACTAAAGCCTAATCGCAAACTGTCGTCATTGTTAGTGTCGCGTATTAAGGTCATGGCGCGGTTAGATATTGCTGAGAAGCGGGTACCGCAAGATGGTCGTATTTCGCTGCGTATTGCCGGTCGAGCAGTCGATGTACGTGTATCGACTATGCCATCTAGCCATGGCGAGCGTGTAGTACTGCGCTTACTTGACAAAAACGCCGGTAATTTAGACTTAGTGCAGCTTGGCATGACCGAAGCCGTTAGGGTTCAGTTCGATGAACTCATTCGTCGGCCACACGGTATTATTTTGGTGACCGGTCCAACCGGTTCAGGTAAAAGTACCACCTTGTATGCTGGGCTAACTGAACTTAACTCAATTGATACCAACATTCTAACGGTTGAAGACCCTATTGAGTACGAGTTAGAAGGGATTGGGCAAACCCAAGTTAACACCAAGGTTGATATGACGTTTGCGCGTGGTTTACGCGCCATTTTACGTCAAGATCCTGATGTGGTGATGATTGGTGAGATCCGTGATCTTGAAACGGCTCAAATTGCAGTGCAAGCGTCGTTAACCGGGCATATGGTTATTTCAACACTCCATACTAATACCGCATCGGGTTCGATTACCCGTTTGCAAGATATGGGCGTTGAGCCTTTCCTTGTTTCGTCGAGTTTACTGGGGGTATTGGCACAGCGATTAATTAGAACCCTGTGTAAAAACTGTAAAGAAGAGCACGTGCCAGACGAGCGTGAAAGAGAGCTGTTGGGGATCACACTTGACGACCCACGCACAATATATCGCGCTAAAGGGTGTAAGGCGTGTGGTCAAAATGGTTACCGTGGCCGTACCGGGATCCACGAGCTGCTGGTTGTTGACGATGACGTGCGTGAGCTTATTCATACTGGTAGAGGCGAGCTGGCGATTGAAAAGCATATCCGCAAATCGGTTCCGAGTATTCGTCATGACGGCATGAGTAAAGTGCTTGCAGGTAAAACCACCCTTGAAGAAGTGTTGCGCGTCACTCGCGAGGAATAACCAGTGCCAGCATTTGAATACAAAGCATTAGACAAAGTGGGCAAGCAGCAAAAAGGCGTTGTCGAAGCCGATACCGCCCGCCATGCCCGTGGCCAGCTGAGAGACTTACGCTTAATGCCACTGGAAATTACGCCAGTGGTAGAGAAAGAAAGTAAAGCTAAATCTGGTGGCGTTAGCTTGTTTAAACGCGGTATATCAGTGTCCGAATTGGCTCTGCTTACGCGGCAAATTGCCACCTTGGTAGCCGCAGGCTTACCCATTGAAGAAGCATTAAAAGCGGTAGGTCAACAATGTGAAAAAGATCGTCTCACCAGTATGATTATGGCGGTTCGTTCACGTGTTGTTGAAGGTTATAGCTTGGCAGACTCCATGGCTGAGTTTCCGCATATATTCGATGAACTTTATCGCGCCATGGTGGCGTCAGGTGAAAAGTCAGGTCATTTAGAGGTCGTGTTAAATCGCCTTGCAGACTACACCGAGCGTCGTCAACAGTTAAAAAGCAAACTAACCCAAGCGATGATTTACCCTGTCGTGCTGACGTGTGTCGCCATCGGTGTTATTGCTATTTTGCTTGCTGCAGTTGTACCACAGGTCGTGGGGCAGTTTGAGCATATGGGGCAAGATTTACCATGGACTACACAACTATTAATTAGCGCTTCAGATTTTATTACTGACTACGGCTTAATTGTCTTAGGTGTGTTGGTCGGTTTGTTTGTATTGCTGAAACGCTTACTGCTCGTGCCTGCCAATCGTATGAAATACGATACCTTGTTATTGCGCTTACCCGTGATTAGCCGGATCAGTAAAAGTATAAACACCGCCCGTTTTGCGCGCACCTTAAGTATATTAACAGCCAGCGCTGTGCCGCTACTTGATGCCATGCGCATTGCAAGCGATGTGCTGGTTAACGTCAAGGTTAAAACTGCCGTAGAAGAGGCAACCTTACGTGTGCGTGAGGGTACAAGCTTAGGCGCTGCTTTAGCCAATACCAAACTTTTTCCCCCAATGATGCTCTATATGATTACCTCGGGTGAAAAAAGTGGCCAGCTTGAGCAAATGCTAGAGCGCGCGGCAGACAACCAAGATCGTGAGTTTGAGTCAAATGTCACGATTGCATTGGGTGTATTTGAACCCATGTTGGTGGTGAGTATGGCGACAATCGTGCTCTTTATCGTACTCGCTATTCTTCAGCCTATTTTAGCGCTAAATAACTTGATTAGTGGTTAATTCAATATTTTGAGATTGGCTTCGCCATTCATCAGTTTTTAAAGTCATTCAGTTAAAGGAAATTGTTAATGCAAACTCGTAATAAACAGCAAGGTTTTACGCTTCTAGAGGTGATGGTTGTTATTGTTATTTTGGGTATTCTAGCCTCTATGGTGGTGCCTAACTTGATGGGAAATAAAGATAAGGCCGACCAACAAAAAGCCGTTTCAGACATCATTGCACTCGAAAATGCGTTAGACATGTACAAATTAGATAACAGTGTTTATCCCTCAACAGAGCAGGGTTTAGAAGCATTAGTCGACAAACCAACTATGTCGCCAGAGCCACGTAACTACCGTGAAGATGGCTATGTTAAGCGTCTTCCACAAGATCCATGGCGCAACGATTACCTGCTGCAAAGCCCTGGTGAGAACGGCAAGTTAGACATTTTCAGTGTTGGCCCAGACGGCCAAGCGGGCACCGAAGATGATATCGGTAACTGGAACCTGCAGAACTTCCAATAAGATGATATCGGCACACGTTTCTCGAGCGCGCCAAGCGGGCTTCACCTTAATGGAGGTGTTGCTCGTGGTGTTGCTGATGGGGTTAGCGGCATCCGCTGTGACCATGAGCATGGGCGGAACTAGCCAGAAAAAAGCGCTCGAGCAACTTGCGACTCAGTTTATGATGGCAACGGAGTTGGTGCTAGACGAAACTGTGCTTAGTGGTCAATTTCTCGGGATAGTGATCGAAAATGACAGCTATCAATATGTATATTTTGACGACAAAGAACAGTGGCAAGTATTAGAGCAAGACCGCATTTTATCTGGCAAACAGATGGAAGACGGAGTGGAGCTGATACTCGAGCTCGACGGACTGCCTTTGGTGCAAGAAGATGAAGAGCAAGAAAGCTGGTTTGATGAGCCGCTAATTGAACCGTCTGCTGAAGACAAAAAGAAGCATCCCGAACCGCAAATACTGCTGTTGCCCAGTGGCGAAATGAGTGTGTTTGAGTTGTCATTTATTGCGCGTAATGAAATGAATAAAGAGATCGAGGTCGTCGTAGTGGGTGATGCACTTGGCAGGCTCAAATTAGGCCGAGAAGATGACGTTGAGTAATGAACAGCATTTATTTAGTAGGATTAAACTCGTGACGGCTTACCATGAATAAGCAGCGCGGTATGACCTTACTTGAAGTAATTGTGGCTTTAGCTGTGTTCTCTATAGCGGCAGTCTCAATTACCAAAAGCTTGGGTGAGCTGATGGCGAATATGCCCATTTTGGAAGAGCGTACCTTAGCGCAATGGGTTGCCGATAACCAAATGGTCGAGGCGCGTTTAGAAGCATCAACACTGTCAGATGTAGCCCGTAAAGAAGGGCAAGAACAGTTAGCTAATAAAGACTGGTATTGGCGCCGAGAAATCGTTAAAACGGCGGATGATAATTTTAAAATGATACGTATAACCGTCAGCGATGACGAACGTTTTAAACGTGTTATTGCTGAGGTGAGTAGTTATGTTATTAAAACAGACAAAACTGACCAAACTTAGCCGCGGCTTTACGCTGCTAGAAATGCTACTCGCCATTGCTATTTTTGCCATGTTAGGTCTGGCAGCCAATACAGTGTTGGGTACTGTGATGAAAAACGACACGGTCACCCGTGAGTTTTCGGCCAAATTAAAAGCGATGCAACAAGGCTTTGGTGTTATAGAGCGAGACTTATACCAAATGGTAGCGCGCACCCCAAGGCTATTAGAAGGCGGCCGAGGCAGTACCGTATTTCAAACCGGAGACAATATGCTCGACTCTGAATCGGAGTCGCTAGTTTTTTTCCGGTTAGGTTGGTTAAACCCCAACGCACTGCTGCCGCGTGGTAGCTTGCAATCGGTTGCTTACGTTGTCATCGACGGGCAATTACAGCGTTGGTACTACCCTTATCCAGAGCCAGAAATTGGTGCAGAACCGATTAAAACCGTGGTAATGGAAAAAGTCATAGCGGTTAAATATGCTTTTTTCACTGACACAAAATGGGAGCGCACAACAGATGCTGCCGCACTGCCCAAAGCGATAGCCATGGAAATTGAATTTGAAGATATCGGCAAGGTGCAGCGTAAGTTTTTACTGCCCTTAGGTGCTGCCGCGAGTACTGGAAGTTCATGATAAAGCAAAGCAAACAGCGGGGCGTTGCGCTTATCGTAGTGTTATTGATTGTGGCCATGGTGGCGATTATTGCTACTAATATCACCTCTCGTAACCAATTGTCGGTTAGGCGCACCATTAATGTCGCGCAATATGATCAAGCTTTTTGGTATGCCATATCAGCAGAAGCGATGGCGAAAAAAGTATTGAAACAAGATTTAGAAGATTCAGACACAGTGCATCGGCAACAGTATTGGGCACAGGCCGATGTGGTCTTTCCGGTCGACAAGGGGCAAATCGCGGGTGAAATAAGTGATATGCAGGCTTGTTTTAACGTTAACTCGTTGTCACAAACCACCACCGAACTGGTCAATGGCCGCCCAAAACTACCATTGCCAGCAACGCAATTTAAAGGCTTATTAATTGCGTTAGGTATGGACGAGTTTGCTGCAGAAAGGTTAGCTCATACCTTAAAAGATTATATTGATGACGACATGACCGCAGGTGCGTATGGCGCAGAAGATGCTGAATATGAATCGCGTAATGTACCTTATCGCGCAGCCAATACATTGTTGAGCCATAAGAGCGAGTTACGCTCTGTTATGGGGTTCAGCCAAGATATTTATTTAAAAATTGCGCCCTACATTTGCGCTGTGCCGGGCATGACCACCCAAGTGCTTAATGTAAACACGGTAACTGTTGAACACGCTGCGCTTATTGCAGGTATGCTCGATAATAAGATTTCGGTTGGTGAGGCAGAAAGCATCATTAACCAACGCCCAGGTGACGGTTACGAGTCAACTGATGAGTTTTGGGCTAATTCGTCAATTTCGAGCCTTGCCAGTGATGCGCAGCTCAAATCAAGCTTTGGCATAACCAGTAGCTATTTTTTATTGGAAGCGGGCGCAAAAGTTGATAACGCCATTTTTAGGCTTGAAAGCGTGATTAAAGGTGATGGCACATCGTTAGAAGTGCTATCCCGGCAGTTTGGCGGACAAAAATAACAACAGTCCTTTAATTAATTTAAAGCGACGAGTGGAGACAGATCCGTGAGTGAAAGACTATTCATCCGTTTAGGACAATCATTTGAGCAACCATGTTCGTGGCTCGTTTGGTCTGAACATGAGCAAGAAATAATAGGCTCTGGCGAGCTCAGTGATGCCGGCGAGTTATCGACTCTGACTGGCAGAGCGGGTAACCGTGCCATCGACATTCTAGTGCCGGCATCAAGCATTACATTAACTTCAGTCGCACTGCCCGAAAAAGGTCAGCGCCAAGCGATTAAGGCGTTGCCTTTCATGCTGGAAGAAAACCTCGCACAAGACGTTGAAGAGCTGCACTTTGTGGTGGGGCCGCGCCAAGGTGACGCGCTCAGCATTGCAGTGGTTGCCCATGAACAAATGCAAAATTGGATTGAGTGGTTATCCGAAGCAGGGCTTAAACCTAAGTGTATTATTCCCGACTGTTTGGCGCTGCCACTCGTTGATTGTGACTGGGCTGCCATTAACTTTGGTGACGAAGTATTGCTGCGCACAGGGCAAAGTAGTGGCGTGAGTTTAACCCAAGATTGGTTGGATATCGCCATGCTACAGCTGCTGCCAAATCAAAGCGAACCCACTACTATTGCCGGATATACGGAGTTGAGCTTTGCGGGCGCCAACGTCAAGGCACAGCCGTTGGATTTACCAATGCTAGTGTTGGCTCGTGGTATGTTAAACGCGCCAATGAACTTGCTGTCAGGCATCTACAAACCGAAAAATGAATATGGTAAACACTTAAGTGTATGGCGTAATGCTGCCATTGTATTTGCTATTGTGGTGTTGTTGGCGCTGGTCAATAAAGGGCTAAACATACAGCAGTTAAACAGCAAAGCCGCAGCAGCAAAAGCGCAAAGTGAGCAAATTTTTAAGCAGGTCGTTCCGGGCAGTAAGCGAATCGTTAGATTACGTTCTCAAATTAAAGATCACATCAACAAGTTACAAGGTGGCGGCGGTGGTAGTGAGTTTTTTGCTATTTTAGCTGGCACTGAAGCGGCCTTTTCGCAAGTTAAAGATTTAAAACCAATTTCATTGCGTTTTGACAGCAATAAAGGCGAGCTGCGTATGCAAGTTAAGGCAAAAAATTACGCTCAAATTGAGCAGTTTAAAGACATTATTTCTCGCTCTTACCAGCTTGAAGGTGGCGCAATGAATAGCGGCGGCTCAGAAGTCACCAGCACCTTAACCATAAGGAGCAAATAGCATGGACAATTTTAAAACGTGGTGGGGTGGTCTGGTCCTGCGGGAACAGCAAATGGTTAGCGCATGTGCAGTGGTATTAGTGCTAGGTATTTTATATTGGGGCGTTTGGACTCCCATTGCGACAGCTGAGCATGACGCCCAACGTAATCTTGAGGGGCAATTAAGTACGTTAAATTTCGTTAAACAGTCTGCTAATCGCATCACTGGGTTAGCGCAAAATAGCCAAACCAAGGCTTTTAAAGGCAGTTTAAGTTCAGCGGTTAACCAAACAGCAAGTCGCTTTGGTTTGACAGTGACCCGAATGCAGCCGCAAGGCAATAAAATACAAGTGTGGATGGATGAGGTTCCGTTTGAGGCGTTATTGAATTACCTGTATGAGTTAGTGCAAGTGCAAGGATTGTCGTTAGACCGATTTGACGTCGCAGAGTCAGATACCCCTGGCTTTGTTAATGTTCGCCGAATTCAGTTATCCAAGTAGGATGTAGTTGTGAAATTAGTAAAAAGAATCGCGCTTGGCATTTTTATCTATGTGGTTTTTCTTGTGGTGTTGTTCCCTGCCAGTGTGGCCGTAAAGTTAGCACCCATTCCAAGTAATATCGTGATCAGTGGTGTTTCTGGCACGATTTGGTCTGGCAGTATTGATTTATTGACCATACAAAAGCGTCAAGTAGAAATGGTGCACTGGGATTTGAACATCAGCGCACTCTTTACTGGAACCGCCGAGGCCAATATTAGTATTGGTAACCGCAGCAGTGCGGTTAACGGCAAAGGGGTTGTGGCTTACTCTGCTGATGGGCTAGATGTCAGTGGGTTACGTTTTGAAGCGCCAAGTAGTTTTATTTTAGGTAAAACCAAGCTCCCGTTTAAGACTAAAGTTAGCGGTGATATTAGTGCGTTAATCGACACCTACACACAAGGCATTCCTTGGTGTGAGCAATTAGCTGGCAAACTGTTTTTAAATACAGTTAAGGTCACCAATCAGTTTGGTCATTATCCGCTGGGTGACATCGCTTTAGGGCTAAGCTGTATTGATGGCAACGTACAATTAGCCACTGACGAAAAGTCGAATGATTTGGGTCTAGATGGCAGCATTGTATTGGTAGACAAGAAAATGATGCAATTAAACGCCAAGATCCGTGAAGTTAACACTCAGCCTGAAGACTTGAAAAAAGCACTCAGCTTTTTAGGTAAAAAAGATAGCCAAGGTTATTACGCAATTACTTACCAAGGGCGACTGCCTATCTAAGTGGTTGGCTTTGAACATTCAAAAAAAGGCACTTTATAGTGCCTTTTTTGATCCTATAACGAAAGCGTAGCAACTAAGACGCAGTGCTGCTAAGTAAATCATCCAATAGGTGGTGGTAGTCCTCAATAGCTGGAAAGTCACTAAACTGCTTGTTTGGTTTTTGGCTGTCGGGGTTGGCTACACCAAGCTGATATCCAACACCTGCGAGTTTAGCTGCTGCTAGAATCGCTTCATTGTCATCAATAAATAAGCAGCGGCTCGGGTTTAAATTAAACTGTTTGAACAGGTGCTGCCAAAATAAAGGCTCTTCTTTGGGGTAACCGGTTTCATGGCTCGATATCATCGCATCAAGCCCTAGCCCTAAGTCGGTATGCTCTAGTTTGAGCATTAATCCTTTTGGGTGAGCATTTGTGACCAATATGCGCTGTTTCTTGGCGTGTTGCAGCGCATATAAAAATGGCAGGCTATCTTGGCGAAGCTGGATCCTATCTGCTAACGTTTTATGTAGGGTTAAAATATCTAATCCAAGTTGCTGCTCCCAGTAGTCCATGCAGTACCAATCTAGCGTGCCCTCAACGTTTCGGTAGCATTTTTCCACCCATGCAGTTGCCGCCTGCTTGGTGATGCTTCTCTCTTTACTCAGCACGGCCGGGATCAGCTTAACCCAAAAGTGATTGTCAAAATGAAGGTCCAGTAGGGTGCCATCCATATCAAGTAAAACGGTATCTATTTCGCGCCATGGGAACATTGAGTGCCAATCCAAAAAAATTCATGTTGTAGATTAGGCATAGAATAGTAAGATTGCACTTGATTGAGTAATTTATCTGCATCAACACAAGGATGTTTATGACTAAAACACACGTTAAGCCAGAAATATTGCATGCTGAAGTTGTGGCTAAAAGCCGGTTATTTCAAATCGAACAGGTGCACTTACGCTTTTCGAACCAAGTTGAACGTCAATATGAGCGGATGAAAGGTAATAACCGTGGTGCGGTTATGGTGGTGCCAGTACTTGGCCAAACGCAGTTATTGTTGGGCAGGGAATATGCAGCAGGCACACACAGTTATGAACTCGGCTTCCCTAAAGGGCTGATTGATCCCGGAGAAACTGCCGCAGAGGCTGCTAATCGTGAGCTGCAAGAAGAAATTGGCTACGGCAGTAAAAAACTGACGCATTTAATGGAGTTGAGCTTAGCACCAGGCTATTTTGCGAGCAAGATGCAGATCTTTTTAGCTGAAGATCTCTACCTTAATGATCTAGAGGGTGATGAGCCCGAGCCAATTGAAATGGTTAAATGGCCGCTTGATAAGTGGCAGGAGCTACTGCTTGAGGATGATTTTTCGGAATCTCGTAGTGTAAGTGCTTTATTTTTGGCACAAAAACATCTACAACTAAAGTAGCTCAAAAAAGTATTCGAGTAGTCAGGCTGTTGGAGTGGTTATGAAGCCAGAGAGTTACATTGATCAAGTCATTGAAATCGCAACACGTGCAGGAATTCAAATCCGTGATATTTACCAAACGGGTAATTTTGAGCGTGAGATAAAGTCAGATAACACACCGGTTACCTCGGCTGATATCGCGGCGCATAACATTATTAGTCAAGCATTGGCTGAATTGACTCCCGATATTCCAGTTTTATCTGAAGAAGATGCTGATATTACCTTGGCTGAACGTGAAAGTTGGCCGCGTTATTGGTTAGTCGACCCGCTTGATGGTACTGGTGAATTTATTGCAGGCAGCGGCGACTTTTCGGTGATCATTGCCCTAGTCGAGCACAACCGCCCAATTGTTGGTGTTGTATACGCGCCTATGACAGAGGTGTGTTATTACGCTATTGCTGGATTAGGCGCATATAAGCGTGTTAAGGGGCACGATACGCGAATAATGAGCCGCCAGATAGACTTAAAAGATGACAGTCCATTGCGGTTAGCAGTCAGTCGCCGACAAGATCCCCAGTCGGTAATCAAGCTGTTTAATCTCAATAAGCATTGTGAACTGGTGGTATTAGGCGGTGCAGCATTAAAAAGCTGCCTAGTGGCAGAAGGGCGTGCTGACTGCTACGTTCGTATTGGCCCTACAGGTGAGTGGGACACTGGAGCTGCACAGATAATTGCTGAAGAGGCCGGCGGGCAAATTATGGATTTGGCACTACAACCATTGACGTACAATGAGCGTGAAAGTTTAGAGAACCCTAACTTTATTGTTGTTGGTGCACCGCACTTGGCTTGGGACCAAATTCTCACAGCCGGAAGTTAAGCGGTTAACCACAAACGTTAAAAATAGAAGCCATCACAGCATGATGGCTTTTTTGTTTAATTTTTTACCCCTCAAATATTCACCTAAGCTCATTATGGCTGGCATACCTAGTTGTGTTTTTAACGTTAACAATGACCATGAGCAAGCATCAAAGATTATCTAGCCACTGGTGTACATCAGTGTGGCTGCCAGCAAATTGAATACGGTCGACTTTTTTGTTGAGCTGATATCGATACATTGGGTCATAATACTGGTGTAAAAGTATTTCAATCCACTCTATATGGGCTGAGACATCACCTTGACTTAACTGAGTATTCAATGCGTTAGTAACAATGGCTTGGATCTCGGCATGCTGCTTACCTCCAAGTCGTTTTTTTATTGCTGTGACACTTGAGGTTAAATACTCTGTAAATGCACGCATCCCTGCTTCTTCGCCTAAGCGGGCAATATAACCACGATGCATTTTATATACATATTGGTTAAGCAGGCGTGACAATCTTGCCTCTATTGGCTCTTCTAGCACCACTAAGTTGGCTGCTTGCATACCTTTATAAAATGCTTGCGGTAACGCAGAGCGGCCAATCAGATAGCTTTCATCTTCGAGTAGTAGATATTTGGCGGTGCTATCTTGATGCTTTAACAGTGCGACTGCGAGGGTGTTTTCAAAGTTAATCTGAGTCGGCTGACCTTCGTGATGACGCCCAAAACTTGAACCGCGATGATGAGCAATGCCTTCTAAATCAATAGCCTCACAGCGTTTATGTAAAAATTCTGTTTTGCCACTACCTGTTATACCACTAAGAATTAGCATTGGCTTTTGGCTTGGAGCTGCATTGATGGTTTCAATCAAAAATTGGCGCATTGCTTTATATCCCCCTTCAATAAAAGGGACATCAATACCAGCCTCTTTTAACCATTGCTGGGTTAATTGAGAGCGCAACCCACCGCGAAAACAATATAAATATGCTTGTGGGTTAGCGGCCAAAAAATGCAGCCAAGCATCAAGCCTTTGCTGCTTTATTCCCCCCCCTACTAGTGCGTGACCGAGTGCGATGGCGGCTTGCTGACCGTCATTTTTGTAGCAAGTACCGACTTGCTTGCGTTCGTCATCTTGCATTAAAGGTTGGTTGGAGCTGGCTGGAAAAGCGCCTTTGCAAAACTCAACAGGTGCACGCACATCCATGATGGGGTGGTCACTGACTAATATGCGCCTGTAATCGCTAGCGCTTACTCTGCTGCGCGGCATTAAATCAGCTCCACATCAACGATTGTTGGCGTTTTGTCGACCAGTTTTCCGATACAAATTGGGTCAATGTCATTATCGAGCAGTAGTTTCTTTAGTTTAGCTTCACCTTCTGCTGCAACTGCTATTAGTAAGCCGCCACTGGTTTGTGGATCGCAAATAATCGCTTTTTGTTGCTCGGTGAGTTTTGGTAAATGCGCACCATAACTGTCGAAGTTGCGGTGAGTACCACCCGGCACACAACCTAGATCTAAATAATGTTGTGCATTGGGTAATAACGGCAGCAAGCTGATATCGATTTTCGCGCTTAGCTCTGCACCGTGACACATTTCTAGCAGATGCCCTGCAAGGCCAAAACCTGTAACATCCGTTAGTGCATTTACATGAGCAATTTTCGCGATATGAGGGCCCAAAATGTTGAGTTGGCACATCGCCTCTGCAGCGGTATTTAAGTCGGCATCAGCCAATTTTTTCTGCTTTTGCGCAGTAGTTAAAATGCCAATCCCTAAAGGCTTGGTTAAATACAACTTGTCGCCTGCTTTTGCAGTATTATTCTGCTTAAGCTCTTCAAGCGGTATTTGACCGGTTACCGCGAGACCAAAAATAGGTTCTGGTGAGTCAATACTATGACCGCCAGCCAGCATGATCCCCGCATCAGCACAGGCCTGTCTACCGCCATCAACCACTTTTTGTGCGACTTCGGCGGGTAGTTTATTGACTGGCCAGCCCAGTATTGCTATCGCCATCATGGGAGTACCACCCATCGCGTAAATGTCGCTAATGGCATTAGTGGCTGCAATACGCCCGAACGTAAACGGATCATCCACGATAGGCATGAAAAAGTCGGTGGTACTAATAATACCTGTGGTGTCGTTGAGTTTGTAAACCGCCGCGTCATCACGCGTTTGGTTACCGACAAGCAATTTGGGGTCTGAAAATACAGGCAATTGAGTTGCGAGTATGGTACTTAGTACTTTTGGAGATATTTTACAGCCACAACCCGCGCCGTGACTGAATTCGGTAAGCTTAATCGTGTTATCTGACATGAGGTTTAATGGCTCTAAAAGGTGTTAGTGAGTACTCATAATAGACCCATAAGCTAATGACTTCTATGACATATAACCCAAGTTCATCAGCTTATCGATGAAGGAGTTATTATATAAAAAAGCCACTAGATTAAGTGCCTTTTATCGTGTTAGCTAAAGCTAGCGGTCAGGCTTAACCAGTTTTTTTGCTGCTGCTTAAAACGTAGTTTTAATTCTTTTACCCTAGTCATTAGCTGCTTGTCGGCAAGCTGTTTCCGTTTAGCGTCGAGTAGGAGCTTTTTCGCATCATAGTACTCTATAAGGTCTGATTTTAGCGTCTCATACTCAGTCTGGAGCTTTTCAATTATTTCATCGCTATTAGGTAAATTTGCGACTTTACTTTGGGTGCGTTTTAATTGCATTTGCAAGCGGGCGCTTTCAATGCGCTCTTGCGGCACTACGCGCCGATGATGGGTTAGGCCGACAAGCGCTAATCCGTTTATTAGCCATTTAGTTGGGTCGTACTGCCACCAGTGAATACCATTGCGATAATCATTTTCGAAAATATGGTGATAATTATGGTAGCCCTCGCCGTAAGTTAACAAGGCGATGAGGGCATTATCTCGCGCGGAATTTTTATCGGTATAAGGTTGCGAGCCCCACATGTGTGCTAAAGAATTAATAAAGAAAGTGCAGTGGTGAACCACAACTAAGCGCAGTAGCCCCGCAAGTAATAGCATGCCAATAATATCGCCATTGAGCCAACCAAGAAAAATCGGCAGGCCAACATTCATCACGATTAACAGTGGTAGGTAAAATCTATGCTGCCACATCACAATTTTGTCATTCTGCAAATCACGCACATTTTTGTAATCATGGTAGCGTTGTGACTGATACTCACGCAGCATCCAGCCGATGTGGCTATACCAAAAACCCATTTTAGCCGAGTAAGGGTCTTTGTCGTTGTTATCGACATACTTGTGATGTACTCGATGATCAGATGACCAATGCAGCGCGCTATTTTGTAGCGCTAAAGCTCCGCCCAGGGCATATAAAAAGCGCACTGACGCATGGGCTTTGTATGTACGGTGTGACCATAACCGGTGGTAGCCTCCGGTTATGGAAAGGCCGCTGGCAAAGGCTAAAACGATAAAAGAAACCCATTCAATGGCTTCAAATCCATAGGTAATCCCATACCAAGGCACAAACAGCACTGCACTGGCAAAGGTAAGGGTAAACAGGCTTACGTTGGTCCAAATGATAGGCGGTTTTTTCATTGTGATTCATCGTCTCTTGTTGAGCGTACAACTGTACTCTAATTTAGCTCGAATAGTGATCTTGGTCAAGTTTCTAAATGCTGCGTTTTATGTTAAAAAACGCTATTATTCTAGGCAAAATTTTGCAGATAGGTTCAAGATGGGTATTAGAGCGCAACAAAAAGAGAAGACACGTCGGGCGTTGGTCGATGCAGCGTTTAATCAGTTGAGTGCTGAGCGTAGCTTTTCTAGCCTGAGCTTGCGTGAAGTTGCACGTGAAGCCAATATCGCTCCCACCTCATTTTATCGCCATTTCAAAGATATGAATGAGCTAGGTCTAACCATGGTTGATGAAGGTGGGCTAACACTACGGCAAATGATGCGTAAAGGACGTCAACGCGCAGAAGCGGGCGGTAGCATTGTGCGTATTTCGGTGGAGACCTTCATGGAGGTGCTAGAATCGAATCCGAACGTGTTCCGTATTCTACTGCATGAACGTTCGGGAACCTCGGCACCATTTCGTGGGGCGGTGGCGCGAGAAATTGAGCATTTTATCTCTGAATTGGCGCATTATACTGAGGCAACGGCAAATAGAACTCCTGATTTAGCGCATGCTCAAGCTGAAGCCTTGGTTACATTGGTGTTTAATGCTGGTGCTGCAGTGCTGGACATGAAGCGTGCAGACCGTAAAATTTTAGCAGACCGCTTAGTGATTCAATTACATATGATAGCTATTGGTGCTGAGGCGCTACAGCAAAAAAGAGAGCAAAAGTAACGCATCTATTTATAAAAAAGGCATTCAAACGAATGCCTTTTTTATTAAATCTTCAGCTTATTTTCTTTCAAGGAAAACGCCCGATTCCATGTGGTCGGTATAAGGAAATTGGTCAAACAATGCAAAACGGGTAATGTTGTGGGTTTTGCTCAACTCTTTTAGGTTATCCAATAGCGTATTTGGGTTGCATGAAATGTAAACAATCCGCTCATAACCCTGTACCAACTTAACCGTATTATCATCCAAACCAGCACGTGGTGGGTCAACAAAAATAGTATTGCAGTTGTAACTATCTAGATCGATACCTTCTAAACGGCGGTAGCTACGCTTTTTCGCCATGGCGTCAGTAAAGTCTTCTGCTGACATACGAATAATTTGTAAGTTATCAATATTATTGACTTTGATGTTGTACTGGGCTGACTCGACTGATGGCTTTGCTAATTCAGTGGCTAAAACACGATCAAAGTTTTGTGCTAACGCAACCGAAAAATTACCATTTCCACAATAGAGCTCCAGTAAATCACCTGTGCTGTTCTTGGTCACATCGATTGCCCATTCCAGCATTTTTACTGACACTTTACCGTTAGGTTGAGTGAAGCTATTTTCAATTTGATGGTACTGTAATTGCTTTCCAGCAACACTAAGTGACTCAATAACATAGTCTTTGTCGAAAATAATTTTTTGCTTGCGGGCGCGACCAATCAAATTAACATTAAATTGACTGCTTAGCGTTTGCTTTAAAGCTTTCGCTTGCGCTTCCCATTCGCTATCAAGTTGCTTGTGGTACAGCAACGATATTAAAATCTCTCCACTTAAAGTGGACAAAAAGTCGATCTGGAATAAACGATGGCGTAAAACGGTGTTTGGCTTCAACAAGTCAACCAAAACCGGCATCATTTTATTAATTAGCTCACTTGCAGGTAAAAACTGATCACAGCGCACTTTACTATCAAGCGCCTTATCAAACATGTAGTAGTAGAGATCTTCGCCTTCGTGCCACATTCTAAACTCAGCACGCATACGGTAATGAGCAGTTTCAGAACTGAAAGTTTCAAGTTCAGGCGTATCAAAATCAGTGAATAACTGCTTTAGCTTGAGGCGCTTTGCTTCTAGTTGCACATCATATTGTGAAGGGTCCATTGCTGCTAAATTCATATTTTGATCACCGTGAGCATTAAATTAGGGGCGGAATATTATACTAGCTAGCTGGGATGTCCAGTTTCTCGCAACGGATTTACGCTAGCCAGTGTTAAAATTTTAAAGCAAAATAGCGATTGCTGCATAAAGTAACGCAATCTAAGCCTTATCATTAATGAACCTACCTATAATAGTGGAGAATGTATTGTCTGGATCTATTCTAATATTTGACTCTGGAATTGGTGGATTATCAATTCTGGCTGAGATAAGAAAAGTATTGCCTGGGCATGACTGCTGTTATTTATTCGATAATGCTCGCTTACCCTATGGTGAGTTAGAAGAGTCAGAATTAATTCAGGGAAGCGTGTCACTAATATGCGAGTATGCGTTACAAGTTAAGGCGGCAATCGTTGTGGTCGCTTGCAATTCTGCCAGCACCTTAATATTACCAATATTGAGGCAACGTCTCACCATTCCGGTTGTCGGTGTTGTTCCAGCCATCAAACCTGCGGCAAAAATATCCAAGCTAAGGCATATCGGTTTGCTTGCAACGCCTGGCACTATTCGCAGAGCTTATACGCAAGAGCTTATACAAGCCTTTGCAGAAGATTGCCAAGTAGACTTATTTGGCTCATCTGAGCTTGTTATGTTGGCTGAAGCCAAATTAGCGGGTGAAACTGTGGATATGGCAAAACTCAACTGTTTATTAGCACCAATCCAAGACTCAGCGCTCGATACCATTGTATTAGGCTGTACTCACTTTCCTATTCTGGCTACTGAAATTCAACAAGTATTAGGCAGGGGGATTACTTTGCTTGATTCAGGTCAAGCTGTAGCTGATAGAGTGATGTTTTTGCTAAAAGATCTTGAAGTGATTAAAGGAGCTGGGCATACAGATGCAAACTATCGCGCGGTGTATACTTCGGCGAGTATTACAGAAGGGTTGCGAGAAAGGTTAGTTGAAGAGGGGTTCAATACAATAGAGCCACACTCTCCAACATGCCTTAGATAGGTTAAGCCTAGCTTTCTGGTTTATCTGAATCTTGCGACTTAGCCTCACGCACCTTCAGTGTTCTTTCCTGAAAATCGTATTCGTTTAGCTTAGACATCGCTTTTTTGGCGCCTGCTTCTGACATTTCAATAAAACCGAAACCTTTACGGCGTCCAGTTTTACGATCTCTAACTAAGCGAACTGAATTAACCGGACCATACTCACCAAATAAAGCTTTCACTTCACCTTCGTGTACGCGGTAAGGCAAGTTGCCTACATATAATGTCATTGTAGGGCCACTATAAGGTTCGTTGCTGCTAGGAGCTGACGTCCCTGAAGTAGATTGAATAGAAAAAATAACGCTGGCAACAATAGCACCAGTAAAGAAAGCAATGGCAGCATAAAGATCTGAAGTGAACAGGTAAATAGCTAAAGCGCCAATAATGGCGACGGCCAAGACAATAAAGAATGACTTCTGCATATATATAATCTCTGAAGTAAAAATGAATGAATCGAAAACTAACGGTTAGTTACATCTATATGGTAATGAATTATTAACCAATACACTAGTATATTGCTGAAAAAATGAACTTAACCGCGAATGCGACAAAAAAATGATGCTTTTATCACCACTTGCAGTGTGTAAAACGAGCATAAAACAGCGTTTTGGCGAAAAGATAAGCGTGCGAACAATTTCTTATAAAAAAGCACTTGTGCTCGGCAAAGATTTCCCTATAATACGCATCCACTGACACGGCACAGCAGGCCAACTAACTTATCGCAAGGTAAGGTAGCACGGGACTTGCAGCAGTGTTAGAGGGTTAAATCTTCTCGAAGAATGAACCCAGGTGACAAGCGCTTAAAGGGTTTCGAGTTTTGGTTTTGATTAAGAAATCATCGCTTGGAAAACTTCTTAAAATAAGCACTTGACGCCGACACTGGAGAGTGTAGAATACGCCTCCTCAAGCCAACGACCTAGCGTCTTCGGCGAGACTTGAAAGATTAGTCTCACGCTCTTTAACAATATGACAAGCAAATCTGTGTGGGCACTCACAGGTGTTGAGTTATTCGAAATTGCTTCTTAGGAAGCAATCAAAAATATTTCTCAATGAACCACTGAGTGACCATAGCAATATGTAAACTTCGAAAGTCTTCGGGCTTTTGAAAAACAGTATAATTCATTGAGCCGTTTTGCTCTTAACCGAGTAAAGCAAAAAAACTTTAATTGAAGAGTTTGATCATGGCTCAGATTGAACGCTGGCGGCAGGCCTAACACATGCAAGTCGAGCGGTAACACAAGGGAGCTTGCTCCTGAGGTGACGAGCGGCGGACGGGTGAGTAATGCCTAGGTATCTGCCCAGTCGAGGGGGATAACAGTTGGAAACGACTGCTAATACCGCATACGCCCTACGGGGGAAAGGAGGGGACCTTCGGGCCTTCCGCGATTGGATGAACCTAGGTGGGATTAGCTAGTTGGTAAGGTAATGGCTTACCAAGGCGACGATCCCTAGCTGGTCTGAGAGGATGATCAGCCACACTGGAACTGAGACACGGTCCAGACTCCTACGGGAGGCAGCAGTGGGGAATATTGCACAATGGGCGAAAGCCTGATGCAGCCATGCCGCGTGTATGAAGAAGGCCTTCGGGTTGTAAAGTACTTTCAGCGAGGAGGAAAGTTCAAGTGTTAATAGCGCTTGGGTGTGACGTTACTCGCAGAAGAAGCACCGGCTAACTTCGTGCCAGCAGCCGCGGTAATACGAGGGGTGCAAGCGTTAATCGGAATTACTGGGCGTAAAGCGTACGCAGGCGGTTTGTTAAGCGAGATGTGAAAGCCCTGGGCTCAACCTAGGAACTGCATTTCGAACTGGCAAACTAGAGTCTTGTAGAGGGGGGTAGAATTTCAGGTGTAGCGGTGAAATGCGTAGAGATCTGAAGGAATACCGGTGGCGAAGGCGGCCCCCTGGACAAAGACTGACGCTCATGTACGAAAGCGTGGGGAGCAAACAGGATTAGATACCCTGGTAGTCCACGCCGTAAACGATGTCTACTCGGAATTTGGTGTCTTGAACACTGGGTTCTCAAGCTAACGCATTAAGTAGACCGCCTGGGGAGTACGGCCGCAAGGTTAAAACTCAAATGAATTGACGGGGGCCCGCACAAGCGGTGGAGCATGTGGTTTAATTCGATGCAACGCGAAGAACCTTACCTACTCTTGACATCCAGAGAATTCGCTAGAGATAGCTTAGTGCCTTCGGGAACTCTGAGACAGGTGCTGCATGGCTGTCGTCAGCTCGTGTTGTGAAATGTTGGGTTAAGTCCCGCAACGAGCGCAACCCTTATCCTTATTTGCCAGCACGTAATGGTGGGAACTTTAGGGAGACTGCCGGTGATAAACCGGAGGAAGGTGGGGACGACGTCAAGTCATCATGGCCCTTACGAGTAGGGCTACACACGTGCTACAATGGTCGGTACAGAGGGTTGCGAAGCCGCGAGGTGGAGCTAATCTCATAAAGCCGGTCGTAGTCCGGATCGGAGTCTGCAACTCGACTCCGTGAAGTCGGAATCGCTAGTAATCGTGGATCAGAATGCCACGGTGAATACGTTCCCGGGCCTTGTACACACCGCCCGTCACACCATGGGAGTGGGCTGCACCAGAAGTAGATAGCTTAACCTTCGGGAGGGCGTTTACCACGGTGTGGTTCATGACTGGGGTGAAGTCGTAACAAGGTAGCCCTAGGGGAACCTGGGGCTGGATCACCTCCTTACCTATACGACTAACTCGCATCTGAAGTATGCAAATACGTTTGAGTGTTCACACAGATATGCTTGTTATAAAGAAAGAGCAATATACGTTGGGTCTGTAGCTCAGCTGGTTAGAGCGCACCCCTGATAAGGGTGAGGTCGGTGGTTCAAGTCCACTCTGACCCACCAAAATCTTTTGTTTCTCCTAAATGAAGATTTTGTATTAACGTATTTTGTTTGACTGCATGTAAATGGGGCTATAGCTCAGCTGGGAGAGCGCCTGCCTTGCACGCAGGAGGTCTGCGGTTCGATCCCGCATAGCTCCACCATTTACTTTGCCTATTATCATTTGATAATTAGTAGACTTACTTTTCTAGCTGATAAGTGAGGCATGCATTGGATAGAGATGCCAAAGATAAACATAAAATTTATCTTTGGCTTTTTTAAGCCCGTTCTTTAAAAATTTGGAAAGCTGATAGTGTTAACGTGAAAGGGACAGCGATTACGATTATTCGTATTGTTGTTTATAGCGTTAATGCGAAATTAAAAAATTGAGTTCTAAACACTTAAACATTAAGTGTCTTGGCTTATTGCTTAACGGCAATGAGTTAAAAATTCTAATTTTGGCGAAAGTAGAAACCATTAGTTACGATACGACTGTTTTGAGCTTACCCGCTTGAAACAACGAGTATATCTCATAGAGACTTATTTGGGTTGTATGGTTAAGTGACTAAGCGTATATGGTGGATGCCTTGGCAGTCAGAGGCGATGAAGGACGTAGTAACTTGCGAAAAGCGTTGGCGAGCTAGTAACAAGCATTTGAGCTAACGATGTCCGAATGGGGAAACCCACATGCATAAGCATGTATCACAACATGAATAGATAGTGTTGTGAGGCAAACCCGGGGAACTGAAACATCTAAGTACCCGGAGGAAAAGAAATCAACCGAGATTCCCCTAGTAGCGGCGAGCGAACGGGGATTAGCCCTTAAGCGTAGAGGGTGTTAGTGGAATGTGTTGGAAAGCACAGCGGCACAGGGTGATAGCCCCGTACATGAAAACTAACTTTACGTGAAAACGAGTAGGACGGGACACGTGACATCTTGTCTGAATATGGGGGGACCATCCTCCAAGGCTAAATACTCCTGACTGACCGATAGTGAACCAGTACCGTGAGGGAAAGGCGAAAAGAACCCCTGTGAGGGGAGTGAAATAGAACCTGAAACCGTATACGTACAAGCAGTGGGAGCGGTTCTTGAGACCGTGACTGCGTACCTTTTGTATAATGGGTCAGCGACTTACATTTTGTAGCGAGGTTAAGCGAATAGCGGAGCCGTAGGGAAACCGAGTGTTAACTGCGCGTTTAGTTGCAAGGTGTAGACCCGAAACCCGGTGATCTAGCCATGGGCAGGTTGAAGGTTGAGTAACATCAACTGGAGGACCGAACCGACTTATGTTGAAAAATGAGCGGATGACTTGTGGCTGGGGGTGAAAGGCCAATCAAACCGGGAGATATCTGGTTCTCCTCGAAAGCTATTTAGGTAGCGCCTCGAGCGAATACCATTGGGGGTAGAGCACTGTTAAGGCTAGGGGGTCATCCCGACTTACCAACCCTTTGCAAACTCCGAATACCAATGAGTACTACTCGGGAGACACACGGCGGGTGCTAACGTCCGTCGTGAAAAGGGAAACAACCCAGACCATCAGCTAAGGTCCCAAAGTTATTGCTAAGTGGGAAACGATGTGGGAAGGCTTAGACAGCTAGGATGTTGGCTTAGAAGCAGCCATCATTTAAAGAAAGCGTAATAGCTCACTAGTCGAGTCGGCCTGCGCGGAAGATTTAACGGGGCTAAGCAATACACCGAAGCTATGGGTTTGCTAGTTTACTAGCAAGCGGTAGAGGAGCGTTCTGTAAGCCGTTGAAGGTGAAGGGGTAACCCACACTGGAGGTATCAGAAGTGCGAATGCTGACATGAGTAACGATAAAGGGAGTGAAAAACTCCCTCGCCGAAAGACCAAGGGTTCCTGTCCAATGTTAATCAGGGCAGGGTGAGTCGACCCCTAAGGTGAGGCCGAAAGGCGTAATCGATGGGAAACAGGTTAATATTCCTGTACTTCTGCTAACTGCGATGGAGAGACGGAGAAGGCTAGGCTAGCGCGGCGTTGGTTGTCCGCGTTTAAGGTTGTAGGCTGTAAACTTAGGCAAATCCGGGTTTACTTAAGGCTGAGAACTGATGACGAGTCACTAAGGTGATGAAGTAGTTGATGCCATGCTTCCAGGAAAATCTTCTAAGCTTCAGGTTAGTAGGAATCGTACCCCAAACCGACACAGGTGGTTGGGTAGAGAATACCAAGGCGCTTGAGAGAACTCGGCTGAAGGAACTAGGCAAAATGGTACCGTAACTTCGGGAGAAGGTACGCTGCCGACGGTGATGGAACTTGCTTCCTAAGCTGTTGGCAGTCGCAGATACCAGGTGGCTGCAACTGTTTATCAAAAACACAGTACTGTGCAAACTCGCAAGAGGAAGTATACGGTATGACGCCTGCCCGGTGCCGGAAGGTTAATTGATTGGGTTATCTTCGGAGAAGCTCATGATCGAAGCCCCGGTAAACGGCGGCCGTAACTATAACGGTCCTAAGGTAGCGAAATTCCTTGTCGGGTAAGTTCCGACCTGCACGAATGGCGTAATGATGGCCACGCTGTCTCCAGCCGAGACTCAGTGAAGTTGAAATTGCGGTGAAGATGCCGTATACCCGCGGCTAGACGGAAAGACCCCGTGCACCTTTACTATAGCTTGGCACTGAACATTGAACCTACATGTGTAGGATAGGTGGGAGACTTTGAAGCGACGTCGCTAGATGTTGTGGAGTCGTCCTTGAAATACCACCCTTGTAGTTTTGATGTTCTAACCGCGGCCCCTGAATCGGGGTTCGGGACAGTGCCTGGTGGGTAGTTTGACTGGGGCGGTCTCCTCCCAAAGAGTAACGGAGGAGCACGAAGGTTGGCTAAGTACGGTCGGACATCGTACGGTTAGTGCAATGGCATAAGCCAGCTTAACTGCGAGACATACACGTCGAGCAGGTACGAAAGTAGGTCATAGTGATCCGGTGGTTCTGAATGGAAGGGCCATCGCTCAACGGATAAAAGGTACGCCGGGGATAACAGGCTGATACCGCCCAAGAGTTCATATCGACGGCGGTGTTTGGCACCTCGATGTCGGCTCATCACATCCTGGGGCTGAAGTCGGTCCCAAGGGTATGGCTGTTCGCCATTTAAAGTGGTACGCGAGCTGGGTTCAGAACGTCGTGAGACAGTTCGGTCCCTATCTGCCGTGGGCGTTGGATGATTGAAGGAAGCTGCTCCTAGTACGAGAGGACCGGAGTGGACGAACCGCTGGTGTTCGGGTTGTTATGCCAATAGCATTGCCCGGTAGCTACGTTCGGAATCGATAACCGCTGAAAGCATCTAAGCGGGAAGCGAGTCCTAAGATGAGTCATCCCTAGGAATTTAATTCCTCTAAAGAGCCGTTCGAGACTAGGACGTTGATAGGCAGGGTGTGTAAGCGTTGTGAGGCGTTGAGCTAACCTGTACTAATGACTCGTGAGGCTTAACCATACAACCCTGATGGGTTTTGTATGAGACTGATGTTTTTACAGTATCAGAATTAGAAGCACTTAATGTTGTGTGACTCAATAATAGATTTCAGTTTACTTGCGTAAGCGAGTAACAGCTTTTCAAATTTACCCAATTTGTCTGGAGACCATAGAGCTGTGGTACCACCTGATCCCATTCCGAACTCAGAAGTGAAACGCAGTATCGCCGATGGTAGTGTGGGGTTTCCCCATGTGAGAGTAGGTCATTTCCAGGCGCTAATTTAGCTTTTCTCTTTTTGGAGAGTGAAGCAAGTCTACTAGCCTTTGACAAGCTAGCGACTTTAAAAGAATTTAGCATAATGCGTAAGCAATTTGCTAAAGGAGTGGTAGTTCAGTTGGTTAGAATACCGGCCTGTCACGCCGGGGGTCGCGGGTTCGAGTCCCGTCCACTCCGCCAACATTACGATAAGCCCTAGCAGAAATGCTAGGGCTTTTTCGTGTTTGAATTTTGTACTTTGTTGGCGAGAAGCTCTTTACATCTGAGTGCTCTCACTCAATCCCGTTGAAACCACCTTTCTACTAATTGTATTTTCATTAGATATTATTCAATGTTTTGATTGAACCATTGATTTATCACCTAAGCATTAGCAGTGAGTATCAATCGTCTCAATGAATCAATTAACGCTGTACCATTTCATGTCGTTAAGCAGTTCTGTGCCGGCATAGATAATATTATTTGGTCATTCGCTGGAATTAGCTACTGGGATTGAATTAACCACATATAATTTCATCTAAAATCCTATTGTTGATATATAAAATGAGAGTGACAGCCAGTTATTTATACTCATTATTGCACCGTTAAATTCCAGAGTTCTTTTAAATATTTCTTATGCCATTTCGTATTGATTTGTATCAAGTAATCGAGTGTTCGGTTTTGTCAGTATATGAATTAGATAACTATAAAAGGTATTGCCATGCGACAGCAGCCGGATTCTAAAATCGAACAATCAATGACCGATGATTGTATTTTACTATCGACTACAGATTTGAAAGGCAAGATTAAGTACGCCAACGATGTATTTGCAACAATGTCAGAGCGTGAAGCAAGTGCGCTTAGAGGACAACCACACAGTATTGTGCGTCACCCTGATATGCCAAAATCCGTATTTGAATCGCTTTGGTCTAGCATTAATGCTGGGCAAACCTGGATGGGTTTAATTAAGAATATAACTAAAACGGGGAAATATTATTGGACCAATGCGTATATCTCGCCTGTTTTTGAGAACGGTAAATTACATGAGTTTCAGTCGATTAGGCGTAAACCAACAGCTGAACAAGTTACAGCGGCCGAAACACTTTATGCAAAAATTAATTCTGGTGCTAGTAATTCTGTTTTAAAAGATCCTGCAATTGGCTTTATTGGTCGGTTAGGTTTGTGGTGTGTATTTATAACTGTATGTAGTGTACTTGCAGGAACATTCCTGCCTGCTGTGATAACTGCTGTTATTGGTAGTGTGATTGGTGTTTTGGGAATTCATTTATTGACTAGGCCATTACGCGTACTGGTTCAAAAATCGGTTAAAGTGATGGACGACCCTATTGCGCGGCATGTGTATAGTGGCCGACAGGATGAAATAGGTAAAATTGATCTAGCATTAAACTACTTAGTCACTGAAACCGGTGGTGTTGTAGGTCGAATGGCGGACTCAGCTTCGTCAATTAGTGATGAAAGTGAATCATTGATGCAAACGATAGTCGATACCAATCGGCGCGCAGATAGTCAAAGTTTACAAACTAATCAAGTGGCCGCCGCTATTGAAGAGATGAGTTCAAGTTTTGCTGAAGTGAACGATAATACGCAGCAGGCGGCAAAAGAAATCAATGCTAGTCTAGAGTCTGCAAGCCAAGGTCATGAGCACCTTCTGAAAGTGGTAACATCGATTGGCGAATTAAGGGAAGAAGTGATTCATTTTTCTGCCGTTGTAGATTCAATTGAACAAGATAGTCATGCAATATCTACTGTGTTGAGTGAGATCAAAGGCATCGCAGAGCAAACTAATTTGCTAGCCCTAAATGCGGCAATTGAGGCGGCTCGTGCTGGTGAGTCGGGTCGTGGTTTTGCGGTGGTCGCTGATGAAGTGAGGCAGCTTTCTATTCGGACTAGCCAATCAACGGCGCAAATTAGCGATATTGTGACTAAGTTTCAAAAAAGCACCCAAACTGCAGCCAGTGCAATGGAGGCGGGACAGAGTAAAGCTGATTTATCGGTTAAGTTGGCCGGTAATGCAGATAATGCCTTCGAGCAATTGCGCAGTTCAATTGGCCGTATCCACGAGATGTCTGAGCTAAACGCTACAGCCATGAGCCAACAAACTGCAGTCGCTGCAGAAATAAGTCAGTCAATTGTCACTATTAATGATTTATCTAATGTGAACCTGCAGCGGACTGAAGAGGCTCATGTTAAATGTGATCAAATGAATCGCTTGGCGAACAAAACTAGCTTTTTATCAAAGCAATTTTGGTTGCAAACCATTCATAGAAATCGGTAAATATTACCTGTTAGCCCTATCTCTTATTGGTAGAACTCTAATCAGAGATAGGGCTTCTGAGAGCCATTTGTTTACGTTACAATGCATTTTTCCTCCTGATAAAAAGACTGCTCAGTGAACCATCTTGTTTCTTTAAAATCATATAATACTTTTGGACTTGAGCACGGCTGTCAAGAGCTTGTTATTGCTGATACAACGCAAGAGTTAGTGTCGCGCTGTGTTCGTTTATATCGTGAGCAGCAGCCTATGCTGGTGTTAGGTGGCGGGAGTAATGTTATCCTTTGTGAGGATTTTCTTGGCACTGTAGTATTGGTAAAAACGCAAGGGATAGAAGTCTCAGAAGATGATAGTAACTTCTTTTTAACTGTTGCAGCGGGTGAAAATTGGCACAATCTTATTTGCTACTGCTTGGATAAAGGCATCGCTGGTATGGAGAATCTTGCGCTTATTCCAGGGACTGTGGGCGCTGCTCCCATACAAAATATAGGCGCTTATGGCGCGGAGTTTAATGATTTTTGTCAGTGGGTAGAATATGTTGATCTTTCTAGCGGGCTGCTTTATCGCCTTAATGCAGATGAGTGCCAGTTTGGTTATCGAGAATCTATTTTTAAACAGCAGCTTTCAGGTAAGGTGCTAATTACAAATGTAGGTTTTAAAGTTTCAAAAGTTTGGCAACCTAATTTAAATTATGGACCACTAAAAGCGTTATATGGTACAGGTGTTACTCCACGTCAGGTCTTTGACTGCATCTGTGAAACCAGAATGGCCAAATTGCCTGATCCGCAGGTTTTTGGTAATGCCGGTAGCTTTTTTAAAAACCCGGTGATTGCCAATGAGCAGTTTAATTCATTGGTTCAACGGTATCCAAACATAGTAGGTTACCCGCAAGGGTTGGCGCAAACTAAAGTGGCAGCAGGGTGGTTGATTGAGGCTGCAGGGTTAAAAGGCTATCAAATAGGCGATGCTGCGGTGCATGAGAGGCAAGCATTGGTATTGATAAACCAGGGGGATGCTACAAGTGATGAGCTTTTAGCTTTGTCTGGCTACATCATTGATAGAATACATTCGTTATTTGGTATAAAGCTTGAGCCTGAACCTAGAATGATTTCGACGAAAAGAGGGGCTTTTTAACATGGCGGAGCAATGGAGCCGTAAGCGCAGTATATTGACCGAACTAGCGAATGGACAGTTTGTGTCTGGTGAAGCTTTAGCTGCAAAGCTTGGTGTATCGCGTACGGCTATAGCTAACCATATTAGTGGACTAGAGCCGTATGGGGTAGACATATATAGCGTGAAAGGTAAGGGGTATAAACTTAATAACCCGTTGTCTTTGGTTGATGAGAGTGTATTGAAAGCGGCAATTAATCAGCGTTGTTTCTATTTCGACGATATTCCGAGCACCAATGGCTTTATGTTAAAGCATGCCGATGAGCTTGATTCTGGCGATATATGTATCGCTGAATACCAGTCCGCTGGCCGTGGCAGAAGAGGTCGTGTTTGGGTGTCGCCTTATGGCTGTCATCTCTATTTTTCAATGTATTGGCAATTTCCGCAAGGGATGGCTCAAGCTATGGGGCTAAGCTTGGTGGTTGCGTGTTCAATCGTGTCCGTACTGAAGCAGCTGAATGTAGCTAATGTTGCTGTAAAGTGGCCAAACGATATTTTTCTGGCTGGTAAAAAGTTAGCAGGTGTGCTGATTGAGATGAATGGGCAAACAGACAGTGAATGTAACCTGGTGATCGGTATCGGTTTAAATATGGCGATGAGCGAACTGCAGGGGGCGTCGATTGATCAACCTTGGAGTGATCTTAGCGCTCTTGATTGCATGCCAAACAAAACCGAATTACTCATATTACTGCACAAGCAACTGCAGCAAGATTTAATCGAGTTTGAAACTGCAGGTTTAATGCCTTTTAAAAATCGTTGGGATAAAGCTGACCTTTATAATGGTCAAGCTGTTAAGTTGATCATTGGTGCTGATGAAATACACGGTATTTGTCGCGGCATTGATCCGCAAGGTGCTGTGGTTCTGGAAACGCCAACAGGTCTCAAAAGTTACATTGGCGGTGAAATTAGTTTGAGAAACCTCAGCTAGACTATTTTCTTAACAGCACTTTATCCATCAGGTGGCTCTTACCTTTTTGTAAAATAAGGTGGGCACGCTCACGTGTTGGTTGGATATTTAGGGTTAGATTTGGGCCGTTTATCGTGTCCCAAATTTTTGATGCGATGCCTGTGGCGTCTTCATCCGATAAGTGGCTGTAGTGATGAAAATAAGAACTTTGCTCACTAAAGGCGCCTTTTCTAAACTTTAAGAATCGCTCTATATACCAAGTCTTCAATAACTTTTCGTCGGCATCAACATAGATGCTAAAGTCGACAAAGTCTGATACAAAAGGGCGCCGAGTGTCGACGGCTGAGTCTTTCCCCGTTTGTAATACATTTAGGCCTTCGATAATTAAGATATCTGGCTGGCGGATCCACTGGTACTGATCCGGTATTCTGTCATATGTGACATGGGAATACAGAGGGGCGCTCACGGCGGGTTCACCAGCTTTTACTGCTGAAATAAATTCCATCAAGGCTTTCATGTCATAACTCTCAGGAAAACCTTTGCGCTGCATTAAGCCGCGGCGCTTGAGCTCTGCAAGGGGATGCAAAAAACCATCGGTAGTAATCAAGTCGACTTTTGGATGTTCAGGCCAATGAGTAAGTAATGCCTGTAAAATTCGTGCCGTAGTGCTTTTCCCTACTGCTACGCTTCCCGCAATGCTGATCACATAAGGCTTTTTAGGGGGAACGCGACCAAGAAACTTGTTTAACGCTAGGCCGCGTTGTTGTTTGGCGCCAACATTAAGGTTGAGCAAGCGACTTAGGGGGAGGTATATGTCGGTGACCTCAGAAAGAGAAACACTCTCATTGATACCGCGTAAGTCGGCAAGATCATGTTCACTGAGCGTTAAGGGTACTGATTCTCGTAACTTAGCCCACTGCTGACGCTCAAAAGGTAAGTATAGTGCATTGTGAATTTGGTTGTTTTGCGTCATTGCTAAATTCTCCATTAGGCAAAGCACATTACACTATGATTTTATTATCGACAACAACAAGAATAATGGAGTTACAAGCAATTATACTCGTCAGGCATTTTATGCTTTAAAAGTAATCATTGTGGGGCGCCAAAGCGTAAAAAAACGTCGTTTAAACGCTTTTTTTATAAAAAAAACGATTTTGCTATTGCACTTGTGCTCACTATTCCATAATATCCGCTACCGAAATGACACGCCGGCATAGCTCAGTTGGTAGAGCAACTGACTTGTAATCAGTAGGTCCCGAGTTCGACTCTTGGTGCCGGCACCATTTCCTTGGAGGGGTTCCCGAGTGGCCAAAGGGATCAGATTGTAAATCTGACGGCTCAGCCTTCGAAGGTTCGAATCCTTCTCCCTCCACCATTTTCTAGGTAGTTAGGTAACCTGAAGTAGGTTGCGCGGATGTCGTATAATGGTATTACTCCAGCCTTCCAAGCTGATAACGCGGGTTCGATTCCCGCCATCCGCTCCAAATTCTTACTGATAATACTTAATCAGTAGAAAGCACTCATCTCGGGGTGCTTTTTCCAGTTTAAGACTACCAGTCAGCCAGCCTCCTGCTTCATGTGAAACTCAACTATCTTACTAACTGATTCGATTACATTTATGTATCGGATTTTTTTGCTATATGCAGTTTCATCACCAGTACTTCGGATTGGGGCAATACCATGGCTAAAGAAAAATTTGAACGTAGTAAACCGCATGTTAACGTTGGTACAATTGGTCACGTCGACCATGGTAAAACAACACTAACTGCAGCTATCTCAGCAGTATTGACAAAAACTTACGGTGGTGAAGTTAAAGACTTCGCACAAATCGATAATGCTCCAGAAGAGCGTGAACGCGGTATTACAATTAATACTTCTCACATCGAATATGACACACCTTCACGTCACTACGCACACGTAGATTGTCCTGGTCACGCCGATTATGTTAAAAACATGATTACCGGTGCAGCACAAATGGACGGCGCAATCCTAGTAGTAGCTTCTACAGATGGTCCAATGCCACAAACACGTGAGCACATCCTGCTTTCACGTCAGGTTGGTGTACCATTCATCATCGTATTCATGAACAAATGTGACATGGTAGATGACGAAGAACTACTAGAACTAGTAGAAATGGAAGTTCGTGAACTTCTATCTGAATATGAATTCCCAGGTGATGACTTACCAGTTATCCAAGGTTCTGCGCTTAAAGCCCTAGAAGGCGAGCCAGAGTGGGAAGCTAAGATCATTGAGCTTGCAGAAGCACTAGATACTTACATTCCAGAGCCAGAGCGTGCAATTGACGGTGCGTTCATTCTACCAATTGAAGATGTATTCTCAATCTCAGGCCGTGGTACAGTAGTAACAGGTCGTGTAGAGCGCGGTATCATCAAAGTTGGTGAAGAAGTAGAAATCGTTGGTATCAAAGATACAACTAAGACTACTTGTACTGGTGTTGAAATGTTCCGTAAGCTTCTTGACGAAGGTCGTGCTGGCGAGAACTGTGGTGTACTTCTACGTGGTACTAAGCGTGAAGACGTTGAACGTGGTCAAGTTTTGGCTCAGCCTGGTTCAATCACTCCACACACAACTTTCAAATCAGAAATCTATGTTCTGTCGAAAGATGAAGGTGGACGTCACACTCCATTCTTCAAAGGTTACCGTCCACAGTTCTACTTCCGTACAACAGACGTAACCGGTACTATCGAATTGCCAGAAGGCGTAGAGATGGTAATGCCTGGTGATAACGTTGCTATGACAGTAACGCTAATCTGCCCAATCGCGATGGACGAAGGTTTACGCTTCGCTATTCGTGAAGGTGGCCGTACAGTAGGTGCTGGTGTTGTAGCTGAGGTTGTTGCTTAATAGCGACAAATCTTACCGCAATATCTAGAAAAGGCAGCTTAGGCTGCCTTTTTTGATTTTATTTGCGGGCAAGTACGCTTTTTGTCAGTTATGCTGTGTTTTGTATTCTTGCCAAATAAGCGGAATAAGAATACAATCTATGGCCGATTTTGGACTCGCTGGATATACTTTGGTGAGTGTATTGAGCAGTCGTCAGTTTGGATGAATCATCTGACTGAATTTTCACTGAGCAAAATACTATTGAATTAGTATTGATTTGTCTCAGATCGTAGTGAGTAACGGAATTAACCGATGACAACAAATACTGAAAGCCAGGGTAACTCTCTGGATATCGTAAAGTGGGGCCTAGTCGCAATCTTGTTGGCTGCTGCTATTATTGGCAATCATTATTTCGCTGAAGCAAGTGTCGTGGTACGCGCTTTAGGCGTTGTAGTTGCTTTTGCTATTGCTGGTTTTATTGCGTCACAAACGGAAAAAGGCAAGCAGGCGATACTGTTTGCTCGTGAATCTCAGATTGAAGTTCGTAAAGTGGTTTGGCCTACGCGTCAAGAAGCACTTAATACTACTTTTATTGTATTAGCTGCGACAGCCGTTTTAGGCCTAGTCCTTTGGGGCTTGGACGCGGTATTGCTTAGAATTGTTAATTTTATTACAGGCGTATAGGCATCTCGAATGACTGAAGCAACTGAAGCTAAAAAAAGATGGTATGTAGTACAAGCGTTTTCCGGCTATGAAGGTCGTGTTTGTAAGACGTTGAATGAGCATATCCAAATGCACGGCATGGAACACTATTTCGGCGAGGTACTTGTACCTACAGAAGAAGTAGTAGAAATGCGTGCTGGCCAACGCCGTAAAAGTGAACGTAAATTCTTCCCTGGTTATGTATTAGTCCAGATGGAAATGAATGATGAAAGCTGGCACTTAGTGAAGAGCATTCCTCGTGTAATGGGCTTCATCGGTGGTACATCTGATCGCCCAGCACCGATCTCTGATAAAGAAGCGGATGCAATACTTCAACGCCTACAAGAAACGACTGAGTCTCCAACTCATCGCGTTATGTTTGAAGCTGGTGAAGTTGTTCGTGTTACTGACGGCCCGTTCGCTGACTTTAACGGAACAGTTGAAGAAGTCGATTATGAGAAGAACCGCGTTAAGGTGTCTGTTATGATCTTCGGTCGTTCAACACCTGTAGAACTGGACTTTAGTCAGATCGAAAAGAGCTGATTAAATAAAGCACAGAAATTGATTGGAAATGGGTGTGAATTTATATATAATTCGCACCCATATTTTTCGGGGAGCCTTTCAGCATAGTGTTGATGGCGTTTGAACCCAAACTTGAGGAAATGTCTCATGGCAAAGAAAGTTGATGGTTACATCAAACTACAAGTCGCAGCCGGTGCTGCAAACCCGTCGCCACCAGTAGGCCCAGCATTGGGTCAGAAAGGTGTTAACATCATGGAATTCTGTAAAGCATTCAACGCTCGTACTGATAAGTTCGACAAAGGTATGCCAATTCCAGTAGTTATCACTGTTTACACTGATCGCTCTTTCACTTTCGAAACTAAGACGCCACCTGCATCTTTCCTACTGCTTAAAGCAGCTGGTCTGAAATCAGGTTCAGGTCGTCCTAACACTGATAAAGTGGGAACTATCAAGCGTAGCGCTGTCCAGGAAATTGCTGAGACTAAAGCCGCTGATATGACTGGTGCTGATATTGAAGCGATGACTCGCTCAATTGAAGGTACTGCGCGTTCAATGGGTTTGGTAGTAGAGGACTAATATAATGGCAAAGCTAACTAAACGCGCTCGTTTGATCCGCGAAAAAGTTGAAGTGACTAAAAACTACGACATCAATGAAGCTGTTGCACTACTAAAAGAGCTAGCTACTGCTAAGTTCGTTGAAAGTGTTGACGTAGCTGTAAACCTTGGTGTTGATCCACGTAAATCTGACCAAAACGTTCGTGGCGCAACTGTGTTACCACACGGTACTGGTCGTGAAGTACGTGTAGCTGTGTTCACTCAAGGCGCTAACGCTGAAGCTGCTACTGCAGCTGGTGCTGAGCTAGTCGGTATGGACGAGCTTGCTGCACAAGTTAAAGCTGGCGAAATGAACTTTGACGTAGTTATCGCATCTCCAGATGCAATGCGCGTTGTTGGTCAGTTAGGTCAAATCCTAGGCCCACGTGGTCTTATGCCTAACCCTAAAACTGGTACTGTAACGCCAAACGTTGCACAAGCAGTTAAGAACGCTAAAGCTGGACAAATTCGCTATCGTAACGATAAGAACGGCATCATCCACACTACTATCGGTAAAGTGGATTTTGAAACCGCTCAACTTAAAGAAAACTTAGAAGCTCTACTTGCTGCTCTTAAAAAAGCCAAGCCTGCTGCTGCTAAAGGTGTTTTCCTTAAGAAAGTAAGCATCTCTACCACTATGGGTGCAGGTGTTGCTGTTGACCAGAGTACTCTGGACGATGTTAAGTAAATTTACAAAGCTCGCGCGTTAGTCTATAATGCGCGCACTTTGTAGGGTTGGGGCTATAATTTAATTTTAAATAATTAAAAAGTAGTCTCCGTCCAAGACCGTAGGTGTTGGTTGTTAACTAACTTAATTTCCTACGTAGACGGTGTCGAACCCCAGATAGATTTAATCTGCTGGATTTTTTCGCGCCGTAAGTCGCTAAGCACCCATGGTGCTTAGCATGGTAATTGCTAGGGATTTCCCTAGATAGAATCCAGGAGTAAAGCCAATGGCATTAGGACTCGAAGACAAAAAAGCGATTGTTGCTGAAGTCGCCGAAGCTGCCAAAGGTGCTTTATCTGCAGTTGTAGCCGATTCACGCGGTGTTACTGTAGGTGATATGACCGGTCTTCGTAAAGCAGCTCGTGAAGCTGGTGTATACGTAAAAGTTGTACGTAATACACTAGTTAAACGCGCTGTCGCTGGTACTGATTTTGAGTGCCTAAGCGATACGTTCACTGGTCCTACTTTGATTGCATTCTCTAATGAGCACCCAGGTGCAGCAGCGCGTCTTCTTAAAGATTTCGCGAAGTCACAAGAGAAGTTTGAAATCAAAGCAGCAGCCTTTGAAGGGGAATTCATCCCTGCAGATAATATTGATCGTTTAGCAACACTACCAACATACGAAGAAGCACTAGCTCAGTTCATGATGACTCTAAAAGAAGCATCTGCAGGCAAGTTCGTTCGTACATTGGCCGCACTACGCGATCAGAAAGAAGCAGCTTAATAATTTTATTAGCCGCTTAATTAAATTGAATTCAGTACAATTAGGAATTTTTTGTTATGTCTATCACAAAAGACCAAATCTTAGAAGCTCTTGCAGAAATGTCTGTAATGGAAGTTGTTGAACTAATCGAAGCAATGGAAGAAAAGTTCGGCGTATCTGCTGCTGCTGCTGTTGTTTCTGGTGGTGGCGAAGCTGCTGCTGCTGAAGAGAAAACAGAATTTGACGTAATTCTTACCTCTTTCGGTGACAACAAAGTTAAAGTAATTAAAGCTCTACGTGGCGCAACTGGTCTAGGCCTTAAAGAAGCTAAAGCTATGGCTGAAGCTGCTCCAACTCCAGTTAAAGAAGCTATCAGCAAAGAAGAAGCTGAAACTCTTAAAACTGAACTTGAAGCATCAGGTGCTTCAGTAGAAGTTAAGTAAGTTATACTCTAACTTACAACCACCCGATTAGTCGGGCGGAGGCTGGCGGTTTTTTAACCGTCGGCCTTTTTTGCGCTGTAAGCGCAGGCGATTTTTTATTCACCGTTTATCGCCAGATTTCGCAGTTCCTAACAGAGATTACTGGTTGGGTTCTTGCTTTCAACGGTGATGGGCAAACGCGCTGTTTCAATCATATCGATTGTTTCAGTCTTGGTCACATCTCGCAATCAGAGGAAACCCATGGTTTACTCCTATTCTGAAAAGAAGCGTATTCGCAAAGACTTCGGTAAACGTCCACGAGTTTTGGACATCCCTTACCTACTGTCAATCCAGTTGGACTCTTTTAAGAAGTTCACCGATCAAGATCCTACAGGTGAGCGTGGTTTTGAAGCTGCTTTCCGTAGCGTTTTTCCCATCAAGAGCTTTTCTGGTAACTCAGAGCTGCAATATGTCAGCTACAAACTGGGTGAGCCTGTCTTTGATGTGAAAGAGTGTCAAATCCGCGGTATTACATATTCTGCTCCATTGCGCGTTAAATTGCGTATGGTGCTGTATGACCGTGAAGCTGCACCTGGCACAGTAAAGGATATTAAAGAACAAGAAGTCTACATGGGGGATATCCCTCTAATGACTGAAAACGGTACCTTTGTTATCAATGGTACTGAGCGTGTAATTGTATCTCAGCTGCACCGTAGCCCGGGCGTATTCTTTGATCATGACCGTGGTAAAACCCACTCTTCAGGTAAGGTGCTTTATAATGCACGTATTATTCCTTACCGTGGTTCTTGGTTAGACTTTGAATTCGATCCTAAAGATGCATTGTTTGTTCGTATTGACCGCCGTCGTAAATTGGCTGCAACGATCATTCTTCGCGCGCTAGATTATTCAACTCAAGATATTCTTGATCTGTTCTTCAAACGCGTAAACTTTAAGATTAAAAACGATTCATTAGTTATGGATCTCGTTGCTGATCGCTTACGTGGTGAAACAGCAAGTTACGATATTAAAGTTGCAGACGGCACTATTCTTGTTGAAAAAGGACGTCGCATTACTGCACGTCATATTCGTCAACTTGAAAAGACTAATACGACTGAGCTTGAAGTACCTGTTGAGTACATCGTTGGTAAGATTTCTGGTCAAGACTACATTGATCCAGATACCGGTGAAGTATTGGTTTCAGCTAACGCTGAAATTGGTCTAGAAGACCTTGCTAAACTTTCACTTGCTGGCATTAAAGAAGTAAGCACACTGTATATTAATGAACTTGATAACGGTGCTTATATTTCTGACACTTTACGTATTGATTCAACAACGAACCGCTTAGAAGCGCTTGTTGAAATCTACCGTATGATGCGCCCAGGCGAGCCACCAACCAAAGATGCTGCAGAAGCGTTATTTAATAACCTTTTCTTCAGCGAAGAACGCTATGACCTTTCTAAAGTTGGTCGTATGAAGTTCAATCGTCGTCTTAGCATTGATGATGACGAAGGTACGGGTATCCTCTCTAAAGAAGATATCGTTGCCGTGATGAAAAACATCATCGCTATCCGTAACGGATTTGACGAAGTTGATGACATCGATCACCTAGGTAACCGTCGTATCCGTAGTGTTGGTGAAATGGCTGAAAACCAATTCCGTGTAGGTCTAGTTCGTGTTGAACGTGCCGTACGTGAGCGTTTGAGCCTTGGTGATCTGAATGAGCTTATGCCTCAGGATTTGATCAACGCAAAACCAATTTCTGCTGCTGTTAAAGAATTCTTTGGTTCTTCACAGCTTTCACAATTCATGGATCAAAACAACCCGCTATCAGAAGTGACGCATAAGCGTCGTATTTCTGCGCTTGGCCCAGGTGGTTTGACTCGTGAACGTGCTGGTTTCGAAGTTCGAGACGTACATCCGACGCACTACGGTCGTCTATGTCCTATTGAAACTCCGGAAGGTCCAAACATTGGTTTGATCAACTCGTTGTCAACCTTTGCTCGCACCAATAGCTATGGCTTCCTTGAAACACCTTACCGTAAGGTAATCGATGGTGTAGTAACTGACGAAGTAGATTACTTGTCAGCTATTGAAGAAGGTCGTTACGTTATTGCACAGGCTATCGTTGAGTTAGACGAAAATGGCCGCATGATGGATGAGCTTATCGCTTGTCGTCATAAAGGTGATTCAACCTTTATGGGTGCAGCTGATATCCAATATATGGATGTATCACCACAGCAGATTATTTCTGTTGCGGCATCGCTAATTCCGTTCTTAGAACACGATGATGCTAACCGTGCATTGATGGGTGCGAACATGCAACGTCAAGCCGTGCCAACACTAAAAGCTGATAAGCCATTAGTCGGTACTGGTATTGAGCGTAACCTTGCAGTTGACTCTGGTGTTGTTGTTGTTGCTAAGCGTGGTGGTTATATTGACTACGTAGATGCAAGCCGCATTGTTGTAAAAGTTAACGAATCTGAGCTACACCCTGGTGAAGCTGGTATCGATATCTACAACTTGACTAAATACACTCGTTCTAACCAGAACACGTGTATTAACCAACGTCCTTGTTGTTCTATGGGTGATCCAGTTGTTACTGGTGATGTTCTTGCTGATGGCCCTTCTACCGATTTAGGTGACTTGGCTCTTGGTCAGAACATGCGTATCGCATTTATGCCTTGGAATGGTTACAACTTTGAGGATTCAATCCTTATCTCTGAGCGTGTGGCTATGGAAGATCGTTTCACGACAATCCATATCCAAGAGCTATCTTGTATCGCTCGTGATACTAAGCTAGGTAGCGAAGAGATCACAGCTGATATTCCAAACGTTGGTGAGTCTGCGCTTTCTAAGCTGGATGAATCAGGTATCGTTTATATCGGTGCTGAAGTTAAGGGTGGCGACATCCTAGTTGGTAAAGTGACACCTAAGGGTGAAACACAGCTAACTCCAGAAGAGAAACTCCTCCGAGCTATTTTCGGCGAAAAAGCTTCTGACGTTAAAGACAGTTCATTACGTGTACCTAACTCTGTTAAAGGTACTATCATCGACGTACAAGTATTTACTCGTGACGGTGTTGATAAAGATAAGCGTGCTGTTGAGATTGAAGAGCTACAAATCGCGGAAGCGAAGAAGGATTTGACTGAAGAGTTCCAAATTCTTGAAGAAGGTGTTCTTGGTCGTGCACGCAACCTATTGTTGGCTGCTGGTTTCGATGAAGAACAACTTACAGCTATTCCACGCTCACAATTGTTGGTTCAGGCCATCGATGATGAAGCTAAGCAAACTGAGCTAGAGCAACTAGCTGAGCAAGCGGAAGAGCTAAAAGCTGATTTCGATAAGAAATTTGAAGTCAAGCGTCGTAAGATCACTCAAGGTGATGATTTAGCACCAGGTGTACTGAAAATTGTTAAGGTTTACCTTGCAGTTAAACGTACGATCCAACCAGGTGATAAGATGGCGGGTCGTCATGGTAACAAAGGTGTAATCTCTAAGATTTGCCCTGTTGAAGACATGCCTTACGATGAAAAAGGTAACCCAGTGGATATCGTATTGAACCCACTAGGTGTACCTTCACGTATGAACATCGGTCAAGTACTTGAAGTTCATATGGGTGCTGCAGCTAAAGGTATCGGTAACCGTATTACTGAAATGCTTGAAGAGCAGCGCGAATTGGCAGAATTACGCGGTTACATCAAAGAAGTATATGAATTAGGTGACGAAGTGCAGCAGCGCGTTGATATCGATTCATTCACTGATGATGAAATCCTGCGTCTTGCTAAAAACCTTAAAGGTGGTGTACCAACAGCTACACCTGCGTTTGATGGTGCCAAAGAGAAAGAGATCAAGCAGATGCTTGCTCTTGCAGGTCTACCGACATCAGGTCAGCTAACGCTTTGTGATGGTCGTACTGGTAACGAATTTGAGCGTCAAGTAACAGTTGGTTACATGTACATGCTCAAGCTTAACCACTTGGTTGACGATAAGATGCACGCCCGTTCTACTGGTTCGTACAGTCTTGTTACTCAGCAACCATTGGGTGGTAAAGCACAGTTCGGTGGTCAGCGTTTTGGTGAGATGGAAGTATGGGCACTTGAAGCTTACGGTGCTGCATATACCCTTCAGGAAATGCTAACCGTTAAGTCAGATGATGTGAACGGTCGTACTCAGATGTATAAAAACATCGTCGACGGTAACTATCAGATGCAACCAGGTATGCCTGAATCTTTCAACGTATTGTTGAAAGAGATCCGTTCGCTCGGTATCAACATTGAGTTGGATACCAAGTAAAACTGGTTCCCGCCTCTATTTGGCAAAATCGGTGCTCTGCATTAGCAGGGCACCCGATTTAACTCCTTCAGGAGAGAAACGTGAAAGACTTATTAAAGTTTCTGAAACAGCAAAGCAAGACTGAAGAATTCGATGGAATCAAGATTGGCCTTGCGTCACCTGATTTGATCCGTTCTTGGTCTTTTGGTGAAGTTAAGAAGCCAGAAACCATTAACTACCGTACATTCAAGCCTGAACGTGAAGGTTTGTTCTGTGCGCGTATTTTTGGTCCGGTAAAAGATTACGAATGTTTATGCGGTAAGTATAAACGTCTTAAGCACCGTGGTGTGATCTGTGAAAAGTGTGGCGTTGAAGTTACACAGACTAAAGTACGTCGTGAGCGTATGGGTCACATCGATCTAGCAAGCCCAGTAGCACACATTTGGTTCTTGAAGTCACTTCCGTCTCGTATCGGTTTGATGCTGGATATGACTCTTCGTGATATTGAGCGCGTACTTTACTTCGAATCTTTCGTTGTTATTGAGCCTGGTATGACCAGCCTCGAACGTGGTCAAATGCTAACAGAAGAAACATATCTGGATGCATTAGAAGAGTACGGTGATGAATTCGAAGCTAAGATGGGTGCAGAAGCAGTTTTAGAGTTGCTACGCGCTATTGAGCTTGAGAAAGAAATTGAAATGATGCGTGAAGAATTGCCATCAATCAATTCTGAGACTCGTCGTAAGAAGATCACTAAGCGTCTTAAGCTTGTTGAGGCATTCTTCCAATCAGGTAACAAGCCTGAGTGGATGATCCTTAAAGTTTTACCAGTTCTGCCACCTGATCTTCGTCCTCTAGTACCACTAGACGGCGGACGCTTTGCTACGTCTGATTTGAACGACCTTTACCGTCGTGTAATTAACCGTAACAACCGTTTAAAGCGCCTGTTAGATCTAGCTGCTCCAGATATCATCGTACGTAACGAAAAACGTATGCTGCAAGAATCTGTCGATGCGCTATTAGATAACGGTCGTCGTGGTCGTGCTATTACGGGTTCTAACAAGCGTCCGCTTAAATCTTTGGCTGATATGATCAAAGGTAAGCAAGGTCGTTTCCGTCAGAACTTGCTAGGTAAGCGTGTTGATTACTCTGGTCGTTCGGTTATTACCGTAGGTCCAACACTCCGCTTACATCAGTGTGGTCTTCCTAAGAAGATGGCACTTGAGCTATTTAAGCCATTCATCTATGGCAAGCTAGAAGGTCGTGGCTTAGCGACAACCATCAAAGCTGCTAAAAAGATGGTTGAGCGTGAAGTACCAGAAGTTTGGGATGTTCTAGACGATGTAATTCGCGAACACCCAGTGATGCTTAACCGTGCGCCAACACTGCACAGACTAGGTATCCAGGCATTTGAGCCAGTACTAATCGAAGGTAAAGCTATTCAGCTTCACCCATTGGTTTGTGCGGCATACAACGCCGATTTCGATGGTGACCAAATGGCTGTTCACGTGCCGCTAACGCTGGAAGCTCAGCTAGAAGCACGTTCACTAATGATGTCTACCAACAACATTCTATCACCTGCGAACGGTGAGCCGGTAATTACACCGTCACAAGATGTTGTATTGGGTCTTTACTACACGAGTCGTGAGTGCGTTAACGGCAAGGGTGAAGGCATGGCATTTACCGATGTTGCTGAAGTTGAAAAAGCTTATCGCACCGGTTTTGTTGAATTGCATGCTCGCGTTAAGGTTCGTATTACTGAAACCAAGACTAACGAAGTAGGCGAGAAGGTTAAGACTCGTCGTATCGTTGATACAACCGTTGGTCGTGCATTGCTTTCAACTATTTTGCCTAAAGGTTTGTCTTATGATCTGGTTAACCAGAACATGGGTAAAAAGCAGATCTCTAAGCTATTGAACACTTGTTACCGTCAACTAGGTCTTAAAGATACCGTTATCTTTGCTGACCAATTGATGTACACCGGTTTCCATTTTGCAACTGTGTCTGGTGCCTCTGTAGGTATCAACGACATGGTTATTCCAGATGAGAAATACACACTTGTTGCTGACGCTGAAGCGGAAGTTCTTGAAATTCAAGAGCAGTTCCAATCAGGTCTTGTAACTGCTGGTGAGCGTTACAACAAAGTGATCGATATCTGGGCAAGCGCGAACGAGAAAGTCTCTAAAGCGATGATGGATAACTTGTCTACTGAGACCGTTATTAACCGTGACGGCGTAGAAGAAAAACAAGAATCTTTCAACAGCATCTACATGATGGCCGATTCTGGCGCTCGTGGTAGTGCCGCACAGATTCGTCAGCTAGCAGGTATGCGTGGTTTGATGGCTAAGCCGGATGGCTCAATCATCGAAACTCCTATTACCGCTAACTTCCGTGAAGGTCTAAACGTATCTCAATACTTTATTTCTACTCACGGTGCGCGTAAAGGTCTTGCGGATACGGCATTGAAAACAGCTAACTCTGGTTACTTGACTCGTCGTTTAGTTGACGTTGCACAAGATTTGGTTGTTATCGAAGAAGACTGTGGAACGTTTGAAGGTCTAACAATGAAACCGCTTATTGAAGGTGGTGATGTTGTTGAGCCGTTACGTGAACGTGTTCTAGGTCGTGTTGTTGCTCAAGATGTATTTAAGCCAGGTACTGAAGAAGTACTTGTGCCACGTAATACGCTTCTTGATGAAACTTGGTGTGACATCGTCGAAGATAACTCTATCGATGAAATGATTGTTCGCTCAGTGATTAGCTGTGATACAGACTTCGGTGTGTGTGCTGCGTGTTACGGTCGTGATTTGGCTCGTGGCCATATCATTAACCAAGGTGAAGCAATCGGTGTAGTAGCAGCTCAGTCAATTGGTGAGCCAGGTACACAGCTTACGATGCGTACGTTCCACATTGGTGGTGCAGCATCACGTGCGTCAGCAGAGAACAACGTTCAGGTTAAGAACGCAGGTACTCTCAAGCTACACAACGCGAAGTATGTAACCAACGTTGAAGGTAAATTGGTCATCATATCTCGTTCTTCAGAACTAGCCATCATTGATGAGTTAGGTCGTGAGAAAGAGCGTTATAAAGTACCGTACGGTACTATTCTAGAAAAACTAGAAGATGCACAAGTTGCTTCGGGCGATATCATCGCTAACTGGGATCCACATACTCACCCTATTATCACTGAAGTGATGGGTAGTACTAAGTTCGTTGATATGATTGAAGGTGTCACTATGACACGTCAAACAGACGAACTAACAGGTCTATCATCTATCGTAGTATTAGATGTTGCACAACGTCCTACTGCCGGTAAAGAGATGCGTCCTATGATCCGTCTAGTTGCTGCTGATGGCGGCGACTTGAAGATCCCTGGTACTGAAGTACCAGCGCAATACTTCTTGCCTGGCAACGCGATTGTGAACCTTGACGATAACGCACCAATTAACGTTGGTGATGCATTAGCTCGTATTCCTCAAGAATCATCTAAAACTCGTGATATTACCGGTGGTCTGCCACGCGTAGCCGACTTGTTTGAAGCGCGTAAGCCAAAAGAGCCAGCCATTCTTGCTGAAATTTCGGGAACAATCTCGTTCGGTAAAGAAACCAAAGGTAAGCGTCGTCTAGTGATTACTCCTGCTGAAGGTGGTGATCATTACGAAGAGATGATCCCTAAATGGCGTAACCTTAACGTGTTCGAAGGTGAAAAAGTCGAACGTGGTGAAGTTATTGCTGATGGTCCAGAAGCTGCTCACGATATTTTACGTCTACGTGGTATCCACAATGTGGCTAACTACATCGTAAATGAAGTACAAGACGTTTACCGTCTACAAGGCGTTAAAATTAACGATAAGCACATTGAGGTGATTATTCGCCAGATGCTGCGTAAGTGTGAAATTACCGATGCCGGTGACAGTAACTTCTTGGCGGGTGAACAAGCTGAAGTATCACGTGTGAAGATCGCTAACCGCGAACTAGAAGCACAAGGTAAGCAGTTAGTAACATTCGAACGTGAGCTTCTTGGTATTACCAAGGCGTCTCTTGCTACTGAATCGTTTATCTCTGCCGCATCGTTCCAGGAGACCACTCGTGTTCTTACTGAAGCTGCTGTTGGTGGTAAGAAAGATAAACTACGCGGTCTTAAAGAGAACGTAATTGTGGGTCGTCTGATCCCTGCTGGTACTGGTTACTCATACCATCAGAAGCGTGCAGCAGAAGCAGCTAAACCTGAATCTACAGAAGCACCAACAATTAGCGCAAGCGAAGCTGAGCAGAACCTTGCTGATCTACTAAACTTAGCTGGAAGTGCTGATTAATTTCGCGCTAAAAGTTACTAAGTTGTAAAAAAGGCGCTTTTAGCGCCTTTTTTTTACTTTAAAGTGGTTAAAAGTTGTCTATTTCTTGACACTCAAGCCATACACTTCTAAAATTTCGCGTCCCACACCTGTGGGATATAGATTTTTCACACCTTACTGTTGATTAGATCAACTGATTCGGAGCAATACATGGCAACTGTAAACCAGTTGGTTCGTAAGCCTCGTGCGCCAAAAGTCGATAAGACTAATGTGCCTGCGTTGAATGCGTGTCCACAAAAACGTGGTGTTTGTACTCGCGTATACACAACCACACCAAAAAAACCTAACTCTGCACTACGTAAAGTAGCTCGTGTGCGTCTAACTAACGGTTTCGAAGTTACTTCGTACATCGGCGGTGAAGGCCACAACCTGCAGGAACATAGTGTAATTCTAATCCGTGGCGGTCGTGTAAAAGACTTACCGGGTGTGCGTTACCACACTGTACGTGGCGCATTAGACTGTGCTGGCGTAAGCGAACGTCGTCAAGGTCGTTCAAAGTACGGTGCTAAGCGTCCTAAGTCTTAACGTTTTCCGTTAAGTAAGGCCAAGCTAGAGATATATTGAGATTCCAGTTTTGGGGTCCCTGAAGCATACGGAGAAATTGTTATGCCAAGACGTCGCGTTGTAGGACAACGTAAAATCCTACCAGATCCAAAGTTCAACAGTGAGTTGCTGGCTAAGTTCATCAACGTCATTATGCAAGACGGCAAAAAGTCGACTGCAGAAAAAATTATTTACAAGGCACTAGATACCGCTTTTGAAAAGAAAGGCGAAGATCATTTAGTAATCCTTGAAGCAGCCCTGGACAATGTTCGCCCATCAGTCGAGGTTAAGTCTCGTCGTGTTGGTGGTTCTACATACCAGGTACCATGTGAAGTTCGCCCAGTGCGTCGTAACGCTCTAGCGATGCGCTGGTTGGTTGAAGCTGCACGTAAGCGTGGTGAAAAATCTATGGCGTTACGTCTAGCCGGTGAAATGCTAGACGCATCAGAAAACAAAGGTACTGCTGTTAAGAAGCGCGAAGACGTGCATCGTATGGCAGAAGCAAACAAAGCGTTTGCTCATTACCGCTGGTAATATCTTGGCGTGGGCAGCTGCCCACGCCTTACTTGCATTGCTAACACTCAGGTTTTAGCTAAGAGGTATAAATCGTGGCTCGTACAACTCCAATTGAGCGCTACCGCAATATCGGTATTTGTGCTCATGTTGACGCTGGTAAAACCACCACTACTGAACGTGTTCTATTCTACACCGGTATGTCTCATAAGATCGGTGAAGTGCATGATGGCGCTGCCACTATGGACTGGATGGAGCAGGAGCAGGAGCGTGGGATTACCATTACTTCAGCTGCAACGACTACTTTCTGGCGCGGGATGGAAGCGCAATTTAATCAACACCGTATCAATATCATTGATACACCAGGCCATGTTGACTTCACTATTGAAGTTGAGCGTTCGCTGCGTGTATTAGATGGAGCAGTTGTTGTATTTTGTGGCTCATCAGGGGTAGAACCTCAATCTGAGACTGTTTGGCGTCAGGCTGATAAGTATCACGTGCCTCGCTTGGTTTTCATCAATAAGATGGACCGTGCAGGGGCAGACTTTGATAGCGTCGTCGACCAGATCCGTAACCGTCTTGGGGCGACTTGTGTACCAATTCAAATGAATATTGGTGCAGAAGAAGACTTCAAAGGTGTTGTTGATTTGATCAAAATGAAAGCCATTAACTGGTCTGAAGAAGATCAGGGTATGACTTTCTCTTATGAAGACATCCCTGCAGATATAGCTGATAAAGCCGCAGAAATGCGTGAGTATCTGGTAGAAAGTGCAGCGGAAGCGTCTGATGAGCTGATGGAAAAGTACCTTGAAGAAGGGGAACTTTCAGAAGAAGAAATCAAATTAGCGTTGCGTAAACGCACATTAAATAATGAAATCGTACTCGCAACCTGTGGTTCAGCTTTTAAGAACAAAGGTGTGCAAGCAGTACTCGACGCAGTGGTAGACTTTCTACCTTCACCAGTCGAAGTACCTGCAATTAAAGGTATCGATGACAGCGAGAACGAGACAGAGCGTCCGGCGGACGACAATGCTCCTTTCGCAGCATTAGCATTTAAGATTGCGACAGACCCATTTGTTGGTACATTGACTTTCATGCGTGTTTATTCAGGCGTGTTAGAGACAGGTGCTGGCGTATATAATTCTGTTAAGCAAAAGCGTGAACGTATTGGGCGCATGGTACAAATGCACGCCAATGATCGTCAAGAGATTAAAGAAGTACGCGCTGGAGACATCGCTGCTGCCATTGGTCTTAAAGACGTGACAACAGGCGATACATTGTGCGATAGCAACCATAAAGTAATACTTGAGCGTATGGAATTTCCAGAGCCAGTTATTACAATTGCCGTTGAGCCTAGAACCAAAGCGGACCAAGATAAGATGGGTATCGCGCTACAAAAGTTAGCGGCAGAAGATCCATCGTTCCGTGTTGAAACTGACGAAGAGTCAGGTCAAACACTGATATCTGGTATGGGTGAGCTACACTTAGACATTATTGTTGACCGTATGCGTCGAGAATTTGGTGTTGATTGTAATGTAGGTAAGCCTCAAGTTGCTTATCGTGAGACTATCCGCAACACTGTGGAAGTTGAAGGCAAGTTTGTTCGTCAATCAGGTGGCCGAGGTCAATTTGGTCATGTTTGGTTGAAGCTAGAGCCTCAAGAAGAAGGTTTTGGCTACGAATTTGTCAGCGAAATTGTTGGTGGTGTGGTTCCGAAGGAATACATTCCAGCAGTAGACAAAGGTATTCAAGAGCAGATGAAGAGTGGTGTATTAGCTGGCTTCCCTGTTCTCGACGTAAAAGTCACTTTGTATGACGGTTCATATCATGATGTGGACTCGAACGAAATGGCCTTTAAAGTCGCCGGTTCAATGGGCTTTAAAAAGGGTGCGCTTGAAGCAGACCCTGCCTTACTTGAACCTTGCATGAAAGTCGAAGTAACAACACCTGAAGATTATATGGGTGATGTTGTTGGAGACTTGAACCGTCGTCGTGGCCTAATTGAGGGTATGGATGATGGGATTGCAGGTGTAAAACTTGTGCATGCAACAGTACCATTGTCTGAAATGTTCGGTTATGCAACTGATCTGCGCTCTGCGACTCAGGGACGTGCTTCATACTCTATGGAGTTTTTGAAGTATTCTGACGCACCGCAAAATGTTACTAAAGCAATAATAGAAGCTAGAGGCTAAACGGTCTCGCTTTTTTATTGATATAATTAATTTGCTATTGCTCGGTGAATGACACCGAGTATTTTCTGAAAAGAAAGGAATATATCGTGGCTAAAGAAAAATTTGAACGTAGTAAACCGCATGTTAACGTTGGTACAATTGGTCACGTCGACCATGGTAAAACAACACTAACTGCAGCTATCTCAGCAGTATTGACAAAAACTTACGGTGGTGAAGTTAAAGACTTCGCACAAATCGATAATGCTCCAGAAGAGCGTGAGCGCGGTATTACAATTAATACTTCTCACATCGAATATGACACACCTTCACGTCACTACGCACACGTAGATTGTCCTGGTCACGCCGATTATGTTAAAAACATGATTACTGGTGCAGCACAAATGGACGGCGCAATCCTAGTAGTAGCTTCTACAGATGGTCCAATGCCACAAACACGTGAGCACATCCTGCTTTCACGTCAGGTTGGTGTACCATTCATCATCGTATTCATGAACAAATGTGACATGGTAGATGACGAAGAACTACTAGAACTAGTAGAAATGGAAGTTCGTGAACTTCTATCTGAATATGAATTCCCAGGTGATGACCTACCAGTTATCCAAGGTTCTGCGCTTAAAGCCCTAGAAGGCGAGCCAGAGTGGGAAGCTAAGATCATTGAGCTTGCAGAAGCACTAGATACTTACATTCCAGAGCCAGAGCGTGCAATTGACGGTGCGTTCATTCTACCAATTGAAGATGTATTCTCAATCTCAGGCCGTGGTACAGTAGTAACAGGTCGTGTAGAGCGCGGTATCATCAAAGTTGGTGAAGAAGTAGAAATCGTTGGTATCAAAGATACAACTAAGACTACTTGTACTGGTGTTGAAATGTTCCGTAAGCTTCTTGACGAAGGTCGTGCTGGCGAGAACTGTGGTGTACTTCTACGTGGTACTAAGCGTGAAGACGTTGAACGTGGTCAAGTTTTGGCTCAGCCTGGTTCAATCACTCCACACACAACTTTCAAATCAGAAATCTATGTTCTGTCGAAAGATGAAGGTGGACGTCACACTCCATTCTTCAAAGGTTACCGTCCACAGTTCTACTTCCGTACAACAGACGTAACCGGTACTATCGAATTGCCAGAAGGCGTAGAGATGGTAATGCCTGGTGATAACGTTGCTATGACAGTAACGCTAATCTGCCCAATCGCGATGGACGAAGGTTTACGCTTCGCTATTCGTGAAGGTGGCCGTACAGTAGGTGCTGGTGTTGTAGCTGAGGTTGTTGCTTAATAGCGACAAATCTTACCGCAATATCTAGAAAAGGCAGCTTAGGCTGCCTTTTTTATTGTCGAAAGGGCAATGCAAAGGGGTGGCATTCTAAATTTGACTCGGTATAATAGCTTCCACTTTGTTGATTATTGGCTATTTGTCGGTATTTCACACAATGGGGTTGATCTGAGGCTTGATATCGGTATAATACCCCTTCGCCTTAACCATTAGGCGATTTAAATTAGTCTACCCTCGAGGTTGACGTAAAAAAACAGCGGCTCCAATTGTGAGTCGAACGGTTAAATCATCTCGCTCTGCTTTTCTAAATAGAAGAAGCTAGAGGGTGATTTTTTATGTGTACATTTTAGGAGCTCTGGTCAATGCAGAACCAAAGAATCCGTATCCGCTTAAAAGGATTTGATCATCGTTTGATTGATCAGTCTACTGCGGAAATCGTTGAAACTGCTAAGCGTACAGGCGCACAGGTTCGTGGTCCAATTCCACTACCAACGCGTAAAGAACGTTATACCATTTTGACTTCTCCACACGTTAATAAAGATGCGCGTGATCAGTACGAACTTCGTACTCATAAGCGTCTTGTTGATATCGTTGAGCCGACTGAAAAGACTGTTGACGCACTTATGCGTTTAGATCTAGCAGCGGGTGTTGACGTTCAAATTAGCTTGGGTTAATTGAGCTTAAAAGAGGTTTGAGAGATGGCTATCGGTCTTATCGGTCGTAAAGTAGGTATGACTCGCATCTTCAATGAAGATGGCGCGTCGGTACCTGTAACAGTAATTGAAATTGCTGCTAACCGTGTAACCCAAGTGAGAACTTTGGATACAGATGGTTACCGTGCACTTCAAGTTACTACTGGTACCAAAAAAGCTAATCGCATCACAAAACCAGAAGCAGGTCACTTTGCTAAGGCAGGCGTTGAAGCCGGTCGTGGTTTGTGGGAAATGCGTTTGGCAGATGATGAAGGTGTAGGCATTGAAGTTGGTGCCGAGCTTAATGTAGATATTTTTGCTGAAATAGCGAAAGTAGATGTAACTGGTCAATCAAAAGGTAAAGGCTTCCAAGGCGGTATTAAGCGTTGGAACTTCCATGCCCAAGATATGACTCATGGTAACTCTTTGGCTCATAGATCTAACGGTTCTATCGGTCAAAACCAGACACCTGGTCGCGTTTTTAAAGGTAAGAAAATGTCAGGCCACATGGGTGCAGAGCGTGTTACTACACAGAATCTAGACGTTGTACGTGTAGATGCTGAACGTAACTTGCTTCTGGTTAAGGGTGCAGTTCCAGGCGCTACTAATGGCGACCTGATCATCAAACCAGCTGTTAAAGCTTAAGGTCTGAGGAGATAGTAATGGAATTGGTATTGAAAGACGCACAGAGTGCTCTTGAAGTTTCCGAAACTACCTTCGGCCGTGACTTTAACGAAGCACTGGTTCATCAGGTAGTTGTAGCTTACGCTGCAAACGCGCGTCAGGGCACTCGTGCTCAAAAGACTCGCGCAGAAGTAGTTGGCTCTGGCAAGAAGCCATGGCGCCAAAAAGGTACTGGCCGAGCGCGTGCTGGTACTGTTAAAGGCCCAATCTGGCGTGGCGGTGGCGTAACATTCGCTGCTAAAGCACAAGATCATAGCCAAAAAGTTAACAAAAAGATGTACCGCGGAGCGCTGAAAAGCATTTTCTCTGAATTGGTACGTCAAGACCGTTTAATCGTTGTTGAATCATTTAGTGTTGAAGCTCCTAAAACTAAAGAGCTAAAAGCTAAATTGAACGAAATGCAACTAGAAGACGTGTTGATTGTTACTCCAGAAGTTGACGAGAACTTGTTCTTAGCTGCTCGTAACTTGTACAAAGTTGATGTTCGTGATGTTGCTGGTATTGATCCAGTTAGCCTTATCGCATTCAACAAAGTACTCGTAACAGCTGAAGCTATTAAGCAAATCGAGGAGATGCTGGGATGATAAGCGAAGAACGTTTGTTAAAAGTTATTCTTGCTCCACATGTTTCTGAAAAGAGCACTGTGAATGCAGAGAAAAACAATACAGTTGTTTTCCGTGTAGCTATCGATGCAACTAAAGCTGAAGTTAAAGCTGCAGTAGCACAGCTATTCGAAGTTGAAGTCGATTCAGTTCGCACTTTAGTTAACAAAGGTAAAACTAAGCGTCACGGTGCCCGTACTGGCCGTCGTAGCGATTGGAAAAAAGCCTATGTTACTCTAGCTGAAGGTGCTGACATCGATTTCGTCGGCGGCGCTGAATAAGCAAAGGAGAATTATCATGGCAGTTATTAAGTGTAAGCCAACCTCTCCAGGTCGTCGCCACGTTGTTAAAGTGGTGAACAGCGATTTGCATAAAGGTAAACCTTTTGCAGGCCTGTTGGCGAAAAAATCAAAAAGTGGTGGCCGTAACAATACTGGTCGTATCACTGTCCGTCACATTGGTGGTGGTCATAAGCAACATTATCGTCTAATCGACTTTAAGCGTAACAAAGATGGCATCCCTGCGAAGGTTGAGCGTTTGGAATATGATCCAAACCGCACAGCTAACATCGCGTTGGTACTATACGCTGACGGTGAGCGTCGTTACATTATTGCCGCTAAAGGCATGAAAGCTGGTGATTCAATCCAGTCTGGTATCGATGCAGAGATTAAAACCGGTAACGCAATGCCTCTACGTAATATCCCTGTGGGTAGCGTAGTACATGCAGTCGAAATGAAGCCTGGTAAAGGTGCTCAAATCGCGCGTTCAGCTGGTGCTTATGTACAAGTTATTGCTCGTGATGGCGCATACGCCACTCTACGTCTTCGCTCTGGCGAAATGCGTAAAGTGCCGGTTGATTGCCGCGCGACATTAGGTGAAGTTGGTAACGCCGAGCATATGCTACGCCAGTTAGGTAAAGCAGGTGCTAAACGCTGGAGAGGCGTACGCCCGACAGTTCGTGGTGTTGCAATGAACCCAGTAGATCACCCACATGGTGGTGGTGAAGGCCGTACTTCTGGTGGCCGTCACCCTGTTTCACCTTGGGGTACTCCAGCTAAGGGTTATAAGACTCGTAGTAACAAACGCACCGACAAGTACATTGTACGTCGTCGCAATAAAAAGTAAGAGGATTCGCCATGCCACGTTCTCTCAAGAAAGGTCCATTCATTGACCTACACTTGCTGAAGAAGGTAGAGAAAGCGATGGAAGCGGGAGATAAAAAACCAATTAAGACTTGGTCTCGTCGCTCTATGATCATCCCTAATATGATTGGGTTGACCATCGCTGTCCATAATGGTCGTCAGCACGTACCTGTGTTCGTAACTGACGAAATGATCGGCCACAAGCTTGGTGAATTTTCACCAACTCGCACTTATCGTGGCCATGCCGCTGATAAGAAAGCGAAGAAGCGATAAGACGGGAGGAATAAGATGGAAGTTTTAGCTAAACATCGTTTTGCCCGTACGTCGCCTCAAAAGTGTCGTTTGGTTGCAGATCAAATCCGTGGACTGCCTGTTGCTAAGGCTCTCGAAATTCTAACTTTCAGCCCTAAGAAAGCTGCAGTACTTGTTAAAAAAGTACTGGACTCTGCTATCGCCAATGCTGAGCACAATGAAGGTGCTGACATTGACGAATTAAGAGTTGGAGCGATTATGATCGATGAAGGTCCAACTATGAAGCGTATCTTGCCACGTGCTAAAGGCCGTGCAGATCGCATAATCAAGCGTACCAGCCACATTACTGTGGTTGTATCAGATCGCTAGGAGTTAGCAATGGGACAGAAAGTACATCCTAATGGTATCCGTCTGGGTATCACTAAGCCTTGGATCTCGACATGGTACGCTGACAAGTCAGACTATGCCAATAACTTGAGTAGTGACTGTGAAGTGCGTAAGTTTCTTGAAAAGAAACTTAAGCAAGCATCAGTTTCTAAGATTGTTATCGAGCGTCCAGCTAAAAGTGTTCGTGTTACTATCCACACAGCCCGTCCAGGTGTTGTGATTGGTAAGAAAGGCGAAGACGTTGAAAAGCTACGTAACGCAGTTGCTAAATTGACTGGTATTCCAGCTCAAATTAACATTGCTGAGATCCGTAAGCCTGAACTAGATGCTAAGCTTGTTGCCGACGGCATCGCTTCGCAACTAGAGCGTCGCGTTATGTTCCGTCGTGCTATGAAGCGCGCTGTTCAAAACGCAATGCGTCTTGGCGCTAAAGGTATCAAAGTTCAAGTTAGCGGCCGTCTAGGCGGCGCAGAGATTGCGCGTTCGGAATGGTATCGTGAAGGTCGTGTACCTTTGCATACTCTTCGTGCTGATATCGACTATTCTACTTCTGAGAGTCACACTCAATACGGTGTGATCGGCGTTAAAGTTTGGGTCTTCAAAGGTGAAGTTCTAGACGGTATCGTTCCTCAGCATGAAGAGCCGAAACAGCAGCCGAAGCGTAAGCCTCGCGGTAAATAGGAGAGCTGGCAATGCTGCAACCAAAAAGAACAAAGTTCCGCAAAATGTTCAAAGGCCGCAACCGTGGTCTAGCGAACGGCACTGAAGTTAGCTTCGGTGAATTCGGTTTGAAAGCTGTTGGACGTGGTCGTCTAACTGCGCGTCAAATCGAAGCTGCGCGTCGTGCTATGACACGTCACATTAAACGTCAAGGTCAAATCTGGATCCGCGTTTTCCCTGATAAGCCAATTACCTCTAAGCCTCTTGAAGTGCGTATGGGTAAAGGTAAGGGTAACGTTGAATATTGGGTTGCCCAAATTCAACCAGGTAAGGTACTTTACGAGATGAATGGTGTATCAGAGGAGTTAGCTCGTGAAGCTTTCGCCCTTGCTTCTGCCAAACTGCCTCTGAAGACTACCTTCGTAACTAAGACGGTGATGTAATGAAAGCGAGCGAACTAACAGAAAAGAGCGTTGAAGAATTGAACGCTGAACTGCTTGGTCTGCTGCGTGAGCAGTTTAATCTGCGTATGCAACACGCCACTGGTCAGTTGACACAGACTCATCAGCTTAAAATCGTGCGTCGCAACATTGCGCGCGTTAAGACCATTATTACTTCTAAGGCGGGTGCATAATGTCTGATAATATCCGTACTTTGCAGGGTCGAGTACTTAGCAACAAGATGGACAAGTCTATCACTGTAGCTATTGAGCGTAAGGTTAAACATCCTTTATACGGGAAGTTCCTTAAGCGTACTACAAAGATCCATGCACATGACGAACAAAATCAGTGTAATGCTGGCGATATCGTGACTATTCGCGAATGCCGTCCGCTGTCTAAGACTAAGTCTTGGACCCTGGTTGAAGTAGTAACAAAAGCTTAATAATATTAAGCATTTAGTTAAACGGCTCCAATCCATGGAGCCGTTTGTATTTTTAGTACTATCTATTCCTTCTTTTGGGTGTTATACTTGCGCGCCAAATTTGACTAAATTAAAGTCATAATTTGTGTGATTAATGTACCCCCGATGTGGGATTATGAAGTAACGATAGCGGAGCACTTAAAATGATCCAAATGCAATCGACTCTAGAAGTCGCCTGTAACAGTGGCGCTCGTAGAGTTCAGTGTATTAAGGTCTTGGGTGGCTCTCATCGTCGTTATGCCGGAATCGGCGACGTCATTAAAGTTTCTGTTAAAGAAGCTATTCCTCGCGGTAAAGCGAAGAAAGGTGATGTATATAACGCGGTGGTAGTCCGTACTAAGAAAGGCGTACGTCGTCCAGACGGTTCTGTCATTCGCTTCGATCGGAACGCAGCGGTTTTGCTTAATGCAAACCTTGCACCGATTGGTACTCGTATCTTTGGCCCAGTGACACGTGAATTGCGTACCGAGCAGTTCATGAAAATTGTCTCGCTGGCACCAGAAGTACTGTAAGGAGCTTCAAAATGGCAGCAAAAATACGTCGTCAAGACGAAGTAATTGTACTAGCAGGTAAAGATAAAGGGAAACGCGGTAAGGTTTCTCAGGTTCTAACTACTGGTAAATTGATTGTAGAAGGTCTTAACCTTGTTAAGAAGCACCAAAAGCCAAACCCACAATTGGGCGTAGCTGGCGGTATTGTTGAGCAAGAAGCACCTATACAAGCATCAAACGTAGCGATTTTCAACTCTGCCACTGGCAAAGCGGATCGCATTGGTTTCCGATTTGAAGACGGCAAAAAAGTCCGTTTCTTTAAATCGAACAGTGAACTCGTTAAGTAATTGGAGTAAACGATGGCGAAACTGCATGATAAATATAAAGAGACTGTTAGTCCTGAACTTGCAAGCAAGTTTGGTTTTAGCAGTGTCATGCAAGTCCCTCGGATTGAAAAGATCACCCTTAATATGGGTGTTGGCGAAGCAGTAGCAGATAAGAAAGTTATGGAGCATGCGCTTCGTGACATGACTGCTATCGCTGGTCAAAAGCCAGTAGTGACTGTAGCTCGTAAGTCAGTTGCTGGTTTTAAAATCCGTGAAGGCTACCCAATAGGCTGTAAGGTTACACTACGCGGTGAGCGTATGTGGGAATTCTTAGAGCGTTTAGTAGATATCGCAATCCCGCGTATCCGTGATTTCCGTGGTTTGAGTGTTAAATCATTCGACGGTCGCGGTAACTATGCGATGGGTGTACGTGAGCAAATTATCTTTCCAGAGATCGAATACGATAAAATCGATAAGATCCGCGGAATGGATATTGTAATCACTACTTCTGCGAAGAATGATGAAGAAGGCCGAGCTCTGCTCGAAGGCTTTAACTTCCCATTCAAGAAATAAGGGTAGCGTAATGGCAAAAAGTTCAATGAAAGCACGTGAAGCAAAACGTGCCAAGCTCGTAGCTCAGTTCGCTGAAAAGCGTCTGGCTCTTAAAGCTATCATTAGCAGCTCAACTTCTTCTGACGAAGATCGTTGGGATGCCGTACTTAAGTTACAAGCTCTTCCACGTGACTCTAGCGCCGCGCGTCAGCGTAATCGTTGTAGTCAAACTGGTCGCCCACATGGTTACTTACGTAAATTCGGCCTTAGCCGTATTAAATTACGTGAAGCAACTATGCGCGGTGAAGTTCCTGGCCTACGTAAAGCCAGCTGGTAAGCACTTGTCACGGAGTAAGCTAATATGAGCATGCAAGATCCTATTGCGGATATGTTAACACGTATTCGTAACGGCCAAGCTGCTAAACACGTATCTGTGAAGATGCCTTCTGCTAAGCTTAAAGTCGCTATTGCGAAAATGCTAAAAGAAGAAGGTTACATCACTGACTACGCCGTAGCAGATGAAGCCAAGCCTGAATTGGAAATTACTCTTAAGTATTTCCAAGGTCAGCCAGTCGTTGAGACTATCCAGCGCGTTAGCCGTCCTGGTCTTCGTATTTACAAAGGTAAAAACGAACTTCCAAAGGTTATGGGCGGACTGGGTGTCGCTATCGTGTCCACTTCTAAAGGTTTGATGACTGATCGTACTGCCCGCCAAAATGGCATGGGTGGGGAAGTTATCTGCTACGTAGCATAAGGAGCTAGCAATGTCTCGTGTCGCAAAAGCACCAGTCGCTATTCCTGCAGGCGTAGAAGTGACTTTAAACGAACAAACTATCACCGTAAAAGGTACTAAAGGTAGTTTGACTCGAGTTATAAACGCTGATGTTTCAGTTGTTGTTGAAGACAATGAAATTAAGTGTAGCCCAATTGAAGGCGTGAAAACCGCTGCTCAAGCGGGTACAGCTCGAGCTCTAATCAACAATATGGTTGTTGGTGTTACTGCTGGTTTTGAAAAGAAACTTCAGTTAATTGGTGTTGGTTACCGTGCGAAAATCGCTGGTAAAGGCGTTGATTTAACTTTAGGTTTTTCTCACCCACTAGTACATGAACTTCCTAGCGGTGTAACAGCTGAGTGTCCTAGCCAAACTGAAATCGTACTTAAGGGTACAGATAAGCAGTTAATTGGTCAGGTTGCTGCTGAGATTCGCGGCTACCGTCCACCAGAGCCTTACAAAGGTAAAGGTGTTCGTTACGCTGATGAACAAGTACGCCGTAAAGAGGCTAAGAAGAAGTAGGTAACGCGATATGGATAAGAAAACATCTCGCTTACGTCGCGCACTGCGCGCTCGTAAGAAGATCCAAGAGCTGGGCGTTAATCGTCTGGTTGTACATCGTACACCACGTCACACATACGCTCAGGTCATTAGCCCTGAAAACGTAGTGTTGGCGGCAGCTTCTACTGCTGAAAAAGCGGTATCAGAGCAGCTAAAGTACACAGGTAACGTAGATGCAGCTAAAGTAGTGGGTCAAACCGTTGCTGAGCGCGCTATCGAAAAAGGCGTAGCTGTAGTTGCATTCGATCGTTCCGGCTTCAAGTATCACGGACGCGTTGCTGCATTAGCAGACGCTGCTCGTGAAGCTGGCCTCAAGTTCTAAGGAATGATGAAAAATGGCTAAATTTGAAGCTCAACAAAAAGACGATCTGCAAGAGAAATTAGTTGCAGTTAATCGTGTTTCTAAAGTAGTTAAAGGCGGACGTATCTTTAGCTTCACTGCACTAACTGTAGTCGGTGATGGTAATGGTAAAGTCGGTTATGGCTATGGTAAAGCGCGTGAAGTGCCAGCAGCAATTCAGAAAGCAATGGAAAAGGCTCGCCGTAACATTGTAAACGTTGAATTGAACAATGGTACTTTGCACCACCCTGTAAAGGGACGTCACACAGGCTCGCGTGTTTACATGCAACCAGCCTCTGACGGTACCGGTATTATTGCCGGTGGCGCAATGCGTGCCGTATTGGAAGTAGCAGGCGTTCATAACGTTCTGTCGAAAGCATACGGTTCTACTAACCCGATCAACATCGTTCGCGCAACTGTAGATGCGTTGGTGCACATGAAGTCACCATCACAAATTGCAGCTAAGCGTGGCCTGAATGTTAATGAAATTCGAGGTTAATGCACCATGGCTACTAAAACACTTAAAGTAACTCAGACCAAGAGTTCAATTGGACGTTTGCCTAAGCATCGTGCAACTTTGACTGGTCTAGGTCTACGCCGTATTAATCACACTGTTGAAGTAGAAGATACTCCTTCTGTTCGCGGTATGATTAACAAGGTTTACTACATGGTTTCGGTGGAGGAAGTATAAGATGCGTCTAAATACTCTATCACCTGCTGCAGGTGCTAAATCAGCAGCTAAGCGTGTAGGTCGCGGTATCGGTTCAGGCCTAGGTAAAACTGCAGGTCGTGGTCACAAAGGTCAGAAGTCTCGTTCTGGCGGCGGTGTCCGTGTCGGTTTCGAAGGTGGTCAAATGCCACTTAAGATCCGTCTACCTAAGTTCGGTTTTACCTCGCGTCGTGCGTTGGTATCAGCTGAAGTTCGCGTTGGTGAACTAGCTAAAGTTAACGGTGATGTTATCGACCTAAATGCGCTGAAAGATGCGAATCTAGTTACTCGCAACATACAGTTTGCTAAAATCGTTCTTTCAGGTACCATTGAGCGCCCAGTGACCGTTAAAGGTCTGAAGGTAACCAAAGGTGCACGTGCAGCTATTGAAGCTGCCGGTGGCAAGATCGAGGAATAATACGTCGATGGCAAAACCAGGACTTGATTTAAAAAGCGCGAAAGGCGGTTTATCTGAATTGAAAACCCGTCTCCTGTTCGTGATTGGTGCAATTATCGTCTTTAGAGCCGGTTCGTTTGTACCAATTCCTGGTATTGACGCTGCTGTACTAGCAGAGCTGTTTAATCAGCAAAAGGGTACTATCTTAGGCATGTTTAACATGTTCTCTGGTGGTGCCCTTGAACGTGCCTCTATCTTTGCATTAGGTATTATGCCGTATATTTCGGCATCGATCATAATGCAGTTATTGACAGTTGTTCATCCTGCTCTCGCTGAATTGAAAAAGGAAGGCGAGTCAGGACGGAAAAAAATTAGTCAATATACTCGATACGGCACATTGGTCCTGGGTACTTTCCAGGCAATCGGAATCGCAACAGGTCTTCCGAACTTAGTTCCGGGTTTAGTAGTAAACCTAGGAATTGGTTTTTATGTTGTTGCAGTTGTGAGTTTAGTTACAGGGACAATGTTCCTAATGTGGCTAGGTGAACAGATTACCGAAAGAGGCATTGGTAATGGTATCTCGATATTAATTTTCGCAGGTATTGTTGCAGGTCTGCCATCTGCTATCGGTCAAACGGCTGAGCAGGCGCGTCAAGGCGACATAAGTGTACTAGTATTGTTGTTGTTGGCAGTAATTGTTTTTGCTGTCACATACTTTGTAGTATTTGTAGAGCGTGGGCAACGTCGTATCGTTGTCAACTATGCTAAACGCCAGCAAGGCCGTAAGGTTTTTGCTGCGCAAAGCACACATTTACCACTAAAGATAAATATGGCTGGTGTAATACCACCTATTTTTGCGTCCAGCATCATTTTATTTCCAGGCACACTGGCTCAGTGGTTTGGTCAAAATGAGTCCATGTCGTGGTTAAGTGATTTTTCACTTGCCGTGTCACCAGGACAACCGCTGTACTCATTGTTGTATGCAACAGCGATTATCTTTTTCTGTTTCTTCTATACTGCGTTGGTGTTTAACCCTCGCGAAACAGCGGATAACTTGAAGAAGAGTGGTGCGTTTATTCCCGGGATTCGTCCTGGAGAACAGACTTCGCGTTACATAGATAAAGTAATGACCCGCCTAACATTAGCTGGCGCGTTATATATTACTTTCATCTGCTTAATTCCGGAGTTCATGTTAATTGCGTGGCAAGTACAGTTCTATTTTGGCGGTACTTCACTACTAATTATGGTAGTCGTAATCATGGACTTCATGGCTCAGGTTCAGACTCATATGATGTCTCATCAGTATGATTCTGTGATGAAGAAAGCTAACTTGGTTAACAAAGCGAATTTAGATCGCTTTGGAAATTAACTAGCAATCTCGGAGTGATGAAATGAAAGTTCGAGCTTCCGTGAAGAAGATCTGCCGTAACTGCAAGATCGTAAAGCGTAGTGGCGTTGTTCGTGTGATTTGTGTTGAACCTAAACACAAACAGCGTCAAGGCTAAAAAGAAAGATTTGGCCAGCCCAGTCGGGGCTGGTCAAAATATTATTTGCTAAATTGTCGTCTGTCGAGTATCCTACCGGGCTTTTCACAGATGACCTTTAACTTGAGGAGTGCATAGTGGCCCGTATCGCTGGCATTAACATTCCTGATCAAAAGCATACAGTCATTGCATTGACTGCTATCTTTGGCATTGGCCGTACTCGCGCAAGAGCAATCTGCGCGGCTACTTCTATTGCAGAAGATGCTAAGATCAAGGAATTGAGCGAAGCTCAAATAGATACTCTACGCGAAGAAGTTGCCAACTACATTGTAGAAGGTGATTTACGTCGCGAAGTTTCCATGAACATCAAGCGTCTTATGGACCTTGGTTGTTACCGTGGCCTTCGCCATCGTCGTAGCCTTCCCCTTCGTGGGCAACGTACTAAGACCAATGCGCGTACGCGTAAAGGTCCACGTAAACCAATTAGAAAGTAACGGGGTAATCCAAAATGGCTAAAGTTCCGTCACGTTCTCCGCGTAAGCGTGTACGTAAACAGGTTGCTGATGGTATGGCGCACATTCATGCGTCTTTCAACAACACTATTATTACCATTACAGATCGTCAAGGTAATGCACTATCTTGGGCAACTTCTGGTGGTTCAGGTTTCCGTGGTTCACGTAAATCTACCCCATTTGCTGCACAGGTTGCTGCTGAGCGTGCAGGTACTGCTGCTCAGGACTATGGTGTTAAAAACCTAGAAGTGTTTGTGAAGGGTCCAGGTCCAGGACGCGAATCTGCGATTCGTGCACTAAACTCGGTTGGTTATAAAATTACTAACATTACCGATGTGACGCCTATCCCTCATAATGGTTGTCGTCCTCCTAAGAAACGCCGCGTTTAATACGTCGTTTTTAATAGGATAGTTGGAGAAAGAACATGGCAAGATACTTGGGTCCAAAGCTCAAGCTCAGCCGCAGAGAAGGTACAGACCTTTTCCTAAAAAGCGGCGTGAGAGCAATCGATTCGAAGTGTAAGCTTGAAACTGCACCTGGACAACACGGCGCTCGTAAGACCCGTTTGTCTGAGTATGGCGTTCAGCTACGCGAGAAACAAAAAGTTCGTCGTATTTATGGTGTGCTAGAAAAGCAATTCCGTAACTACTACAAAGATGCTGCACGTACAAAAGGTAATACTGGTGAAAACCTACTTACTCTTTTAGAAACCCGTCTTGATAACGTAGTTTATCGTATGGGCTTTGGTGCAACACGCGCTGAAGCACGTCAGCTTGTTAGTCACAAGTCAATTGTGGTTAATGGTAGCGTCGTTAACATTCCATCATTCAAAGTGTCTGCGAATGATGTAGTGAGCGTTCGCGAGAAGTCACGTACACAAGCTCGTATTAAAGCGGCTTTAGAAGTGTCGGCTCAACGCGAAAAGCCAACATGGGTTGAAGTTGACAACACTAAGATGGAAGGTGCTTTCAAGCGTCTACCTGAACGTAGTGATTTGTCTGCGGAAATTAACGAACAGCTGATCGTCGAACTTTACTCTAAGTAAAGTTAAAACAAAAGAGAGGACACAATGCAGGGTTCTGTTACAGAATTTCTTAAACCGCGTCTCGTTGATATCGAGCAGGTTAATCCAACACGTGCCAAGGTTACACTGGAGCCGCTTGAGCGTGGTTTTGGTCACACTTTAGGTAACGCGTTGCGTCGTATCCTATTGTCGTCTATGCCAGGCTGCGCGGTTACCGAAGTAGAGATCGATGGTGTACTGCATGAATACAGTAGCAAGGAAGGCGTGCAAGAGGATATCCTTGAGATATTGTTAAATCTGAAAGGTTTAGCAGTTGTTATTGAAGGGAAAGACGAAGCTATGCTTACGCTTAGTAAGTCAGGCGCAGGCCCTGTTACTGCAGCAGATATCACGCATGATGGTGATGTTACTATCATGAATCCTGACCATGTTATCTGTCATTTGACAGGTAATAATGACGTCAGCATGCGTATCCGCGTAGAGCGTGGTCGTGGTTATGTACCGGCTTCTGCCCGTGCACAAACTGAAGACGATGATCGCCCTATCGGCCGTTTGTTGGTTGATTCTTCGTTCTCACCAGTAGCTCGCATTGCTTATAATGTTGAAGCTGCCCGTGTTGAACAGCGTACAGACTTAGATAAACTCGTTATTGATATGACCACAAATGGTACTATCGATCCTGAGGAAGCTATCCGTCGTTCTGCAACTATTTTGGCTGAACAGCTAGATGCGTTTGTAGAATTACGTGATGTTACTGAGGCTGCACCAGTTGAAGAGAAACCAGAGTTCGATCCGATACTGTTGCGTCCTGTCGACGATTTAGAGCTAACTGTACGTTCAGCCAACTGTTTGAAGGCTGAAGCGATTCATTACATCGGCGATCTGGTACAGCGCACAGAAGTAGAGTTGTTGAAAACTCCTAACTTAGGTAAGAAATCTCTTACTGAAATTAAGGATGTTTTAGCGTCTCGCGGACTGTCGTTAGGTATGCGTCTCGAAAACTGGCCTCCAGCTAGTTTAGCAGACGACCTTTAAGTCCAGATTAGTACAGATATAGGTAATAAGGATTAGGTCATGCGCCATCGTAAGAGTGGTCGTCAACTGAACCGTAACAGCAGTCATCGTCAAGCTATGTTCCGTAACATGGCATGCTCAATAGTTCGTCACGAAGTGATTAAAACTACTGTAGCTAAAGCGAAAGAACTGCGTCGCGTAGTTGAACCTCTGATAACACTTGCTAAGAGTGATAGTGTAGCAAACCGCCGTTTGGCATTTGCTCGTACTCGCGACGCTGAAGTCGTTGGTAAGTTATTTACTGAATTGGGTCCACGCTTCCAGGAACGTCCTGGCGGTTACACTCGTATTCTTAAGTGCGGTCTACGTACTGGTGATAAAGCGCCTATGGCGTACATTGAACTAGTAGGTCGTCCAGAAGCAGCTGAAGCTGTTGAAGACACTGCTGAGTAAATAAGTCTTAGTTATAAAAGGCCGAACCATGTGTTCGGCCTTTTTTATATCTGTATTTTCTGTCTAAATGCTAATCTATCTGTTCCGCTACGAAAATATTCCTTTCCGTCGTTATATTTTTTTCGTTAATTCTATCGGCTAAATATGCGGTTCTCGCAATTGAAGTTCTGATATCTATTTCATGTCTACCCCCTAATTTAAGGGCTTAAAAAGTTCTCATTAACTCTGAATTACTATTCCTGTTCGTCTTCATGCTAAGCAAGCTTTACTGACGTGCCTTTAAGTTTGATTGTTTGATAAGCAATATATTTACTGTTGTAACCGTTAGTGGCTACTTATATACGGTGTTCAATGGTGAGTCGATTGAGGAGTTATATGATCATCCTGCCTATTTGATTGGGCCGTTTGACTAGGATCACCAGCTTTTGCGAGGACTTATTCGACTGTAGGTCGATAAGATAAACTTCCAGTGTGTATGCACTCTTTCTGATTCGTTCGTAAGCGCTCTTCCATGAACGATGCTTAGTTCACTGTTAGCATTAAGTTTGTTTACTATGTATGTTGGCTCTTCAATCAATGTAGTATTCAGGGCTAATCAGGCTGGACACTTGAATGTGGATCATAGAATCAATAACCGACCTGAGTGTGAATAGGGAAAGTCTGTTCTTATCTTGCGAAGAGTCTTAAAGAGGAAGCTTTGGCTTACCTATCAGACAAATCCTAGCGTTCCACAAACCGCTGATGTACTGGTGTATCACCAAGCCTGCTTTTGAGCAAAAAGCAGGAGGTCAGGAGCTAGAGAAGCCTATCGTAACTTCAGATAAGAGAGTCTAGTTTTAGGTCTAACATAATGAATCTAAATTACTTTCGGCACAGAATTACATATTCATAATACCTAAAGGTTTGCTGAGGTCTGTGTCTTTCTTATCCTCCTCCCGAATTGTTCAGTCAATAGGTATTAATTCAAAATGTAAACAGTTTGTAAGATATGGAAGTCAGTTACCGCACCTATCTATGATTGGTTAACGAGACTCGCTTAGGATATTAGGGAAAATGAGCTAAACTCCTACCGTAAAGCGCATTTTCGGGAGTTGTCGAAATAGTTTGGCTTTCATCACTTAACTAAGAAGTTCTGTGAAGAGTTAATTATGCGTAAGTTAGACCTTGTGCTACTCAGTCGCAAGCTTATTAAAGTCACTACGAAGGGGAAGCACTGTATTAGCGTTGCTGTTTACGTGTCAGTCTGAACTTAAATTCGTCTCAGCCAATGCAAGTTTGGCTGATGTCGATCTAAACAAATGAAGGCTTGCTGAGTAGCATAAGCATTGCAGGTGGCTATAACACTATACAAGGAGGTAGCGTTGCTGTATTTGGTCTCGATAGAGGCTGCCAATATACAGCTAGTTTCAAAGCTTACTAACTACAAACGGAATGATAGTCGCTATGAGCAGTGTTAAAGCCTGTTTGAACAGCGCTATAGTAGAGCGCTTAAAACACCAGAACAAATGAGGCAATCATGTATTACAACCATGAATGGTTGCATATAACGTTGGATGACTTAACACCAAAAAGCTATGGGAAGTTACTAAGTTAGGCACCTACTTGTGCTTGACTAGAATATAGTATGATAAAGCACGGTTTAGGGTCTCAGCGGGCTAGCTTCACTCTTGGCTAATAATACGGTAATCGCATGTTTTTGGTTTGCTATTTATACTGTTCAATAGCATAGCTGTTAGTTGATTTTACGATTTTTAAGGTACTTCTTTTGAGGACTGAGAAAACTGTCTATTTTTATATAGTTTACGCGGTGACCGTGGTTAGCTTGCATGTTTATGGCGCGTTGTAACTTCCACTATAGTTAGCAATGTATGGTCATCTTTGTGTGCTACCTTTTGCTAGTAAGCTTCAGCTATTGAGTTTACATAAGCTATTAGTCATAACTACAGGTTTTTGCTACGTTCTCATAACTAGCTAGCAAGTTAGCTGTATAGTCGTTAGAGCCATTAATTTTATTTAGGCTTGAATATGTATGGGCTTGTACATATTCATTCATATTCAGCCGCTAGTGAGCTTTATTATGAGATCTTTGCTTGCGGTTAGGTTGTAGCTTTAGATCTTGCTTTTGATTTTAGTGAATCCAAGTTATTAGTTTCTGGTACTTATCTCTCACTGGTAGTGGTCGCAGCATTAGCGCTCAAGTTTTGTTGGTTCTTCATGATTAACTCAGTGGGTATTCTAAAGGTAAATTTACTTGGTGGTGCCATATATTCCGGATACAAAAAAGCCTTCAATTTATGAAGGCTTTTCACTATTGGTTATTGCTGAGTCTAGTAGCCGCTTACTTGTGTCTGGCTGTACTCTGGTTTCTCATGGGATTTACCCATTGCTTCAGCGACTTCTGGAGGCATATAATTTTCATCATGCTTTGCCAGTACTTCAGTAGCTTCCAGTCGACCTGGAGCTATCAGGATGCCCTGAGCGACAATGCCTTGTCCTTCGCGGAACAAGTCGGGTAAGAGATCATCAAAGGTTACAATGATTTCACCACCGGCGGCGTCATGTACCGCAAACTCAACATGTAAGCTTTTAGGATCTCGTACCATTGAGCCCATCGTAACCATGCCACCGACGCGAATACGTTGGCCAACTTCAGGCATTAAACCAGTATCTTTTTTACCTTGTACAATTTCAGTAGGCGTAAAAAATAGGTTTAAATTTGAGTTAAGTGCATAAAGTAACAATGAAGCAATTGCGGCTACACCAGCAATTAACGCAACAGCAAGAGTTAAGCGTTTCTTTCTTCTTGGGTTCACTATTTAGTACTCCGAGTTTCTTTAAGGCGTTCTTCTCTTTTGATCTTTTTAGCTATTTCTACTAGCACTTTACGTTTCTGCCTAAGGCTTATAACGATAAGTGTTCCTAAAGAAAAGAAGCTGACACCGTAAGCTAGCCAAACATAAAAAGCATAGCCGCCCATTTTGAAAAATTCACTAATTGAATCGAATTGCATTATTTGCTCCCCTCTTGTTTAGCAAGTTCTCGTACCCAAGGGCGCATACCATTTCGAGCTAGGATCTCTGCTCTAAAACGGACTAATGTTAAGGCTCCAATCATCATTGCAAACCCAAAAATATTGATCAGTAATGGGTATAGCATGTCACTAGACATTGATGATTTTTCAGTAATTTTAATCGTTGCAGGTTGATGTAAGCTGCTCCACCAATCTACTGAATACTTGATAATCGGAATGTTAACAACACCCACAATCGCAAGAATACCCGCAGCTCTAGCCGCAAGGACTTTGTCTTCGAAAGAGGCATATAACGAAATTACGCCTAAGTATAAGAATAATAATACCAGTTCTGCAGTTAAGCGAGCGTCCCATACCCACCAAGTGCCCCACATTGGTTTACCCCATGAGGCGCCAGTGAATAAAGCGATGAAGGTTATTACTGCACCAATCGGTGCGATAGATGCAGCAACCCAGTCGGCAGTCTTCATTTGCCATACAATGCCGACAAACGACGCCGCAGCCATTGCCATGTAAGCAGCCATTGACATGGATGCTGCAGGTACATGGATATAAATTATTCTAAAACTGTCACCCTGTTGGTAATCCATAGGGGCAAAAACTAATCCCCATGTCGTTCCAAGCCCGATCAACGCAATTGCTAAACAGGCGAACCATGGCAACAAAGTGCCTGAAAGTTTATAAGCACGCTCAGGATCGGCGTATGAATGAAACCATTTCCACATTTTAGTTTGTACTCACTCGTAGGGAGGCACCAATAGCAAAGGGTGCTAAGGTTAATGAACCGATCAACATCGCGCCAATGATTGCGAGTTGACCATCATAAGGTAAATTCATACTCGCAGCGTCGATAGCGCTGGTTGCAAAAATTAACACCGGAATATACAACGGCAGAATCAATAGGCTGAGTAGGACGCCGCCTTTACTCAATCCTACAGTTAACGCTACACCTATCGCACCGAGTAGACTTAACACTGGAGTACCTAATGCAAGCGTCGCTATCAATGCGCCATAGCTGTTGGGATCTAGGTGTAGCAGCACAGCCAGTAAAGGAGCGACTAAAATTAACGGGACGCCAGTTAAAATCCAATGCGCCAACACTTTGGCTAATACCATTAATGGTAACGGTTGTGGGCTTAAAAGCATTTGCTCTAGGCTACCGTCAACAAAATCAGCCTTAAATAACCGTTCTAAAGACAGCATTGAGGCGAGAAGTGCCGCTACCCAAATAATGCCTGGTGCAACTCTGGTTAGTACCTGAGGTTCAGGACCTATTCCTAGTGGGAATAGTGTGACTACAAGTACAAAAAACAGCAGCGGGTTAAATATGTCACCGCGATGGCGCACTGCTATTTGTAAATCACGTTTTAATAACGTGCCAAAAACCTGTGTGTAGCTGATACCTTTTTTCATTGGCAGCCCTTAAACAAAACGATAATCAAGACGAATTTTACGTAATATATCATCGCTTATTAAACTCATATCTTGGTGAGTGGTAAGGATGACACAACCGCCGCGTTTAGCGTGAGCTAGGAACAATTGCTCTAGTTCTTCAACGCCTTTTTTATCAATCGCAGTAAAGGGTTCATCAAGCAGCCAAATTTTACAGTTTGTGTGCCAGAGTCTAGCTAACGCTGTGCGTCTATGCTGTCCGGCTGAAAGGTGGCCTGCTAATGCTTCTTCGAAACCTGACAAATTAACTTTTTCAAGAATTTCTCTAGTATCAAAGCCATCATAACCACTCAATCTTAAATTGAACTTAAGATTTTCTTCTGCTGTTAACTCACTTTTAACACCTGCTAGATGTCCTAGATACAATAATTCATCATTGTATTCGTCGCGACAGCGGCAGATATCTTCATTTTTGAAATTAATATTACCAGCATAAGGTCGAGATAGCCCAGCAATGATCCTTAACAGGCTCGTCTTGCCAGCTCCGTTAGGCCCTTCAATCTGTACGATTTCACCTTCGCCGATTTCAAAGCTGAGTTCATCAAATAGGATGCGCTCTTCCCTGATGCAGGTTAGGTTATTTGCCGATACCAGTGTCGCTGCTTTCGATTGTTCTACCACTGATCCTCTCTATATCATGCTGTTTAAAAAAACAAGTTATGGTAACACATAGACTTTCAACCGTTTAGTGTGGAGCGTTGCTATGTACCAGCAATTTGATGTAGTTCCAATATTAGGGATTTTATATGAACTTTTTTAACAATTGCTAATATATTAACGGTTTTATGAATGATGTCTTGCGGACTCACTTTTTGGTGAGGTGTAGATCACAAAAAGGTGCCATTTGGTGAAGTTTGTAGTAATCTGATGGTGTTAGAATAAGTCTGCCGCATTCTTTTAGGGCAGCGTGAGCTTTGTTAGAATTTGCATTAGGAACCTACAAAATGAAAAAATTATTAGCACTGACTGCAGCTGCTGCATTAACCTTATCTACAAGTGTTTTCGCACAAGATGGAAAAGCTGTATACGAAAAAGCATGTCAAGTTTGTCATAGCATGGGTGTTGCCGGTGCCCCTAAAGTCCATGATGCTGCCGCGTGGGAGCCTCGTTTAGCGAAAGGTACTGACGCATTAATAGCTTCAATTAAGGCGGGTCTAAATGCAATGCCACCAGGTGGAATGTGCGCAGATTGTTCAGATGAAGACTACCAAAAAGCAATTGAGTTTATGTCAAAGTAAATACAATGCTCGTATAAAAAAACCGGCATAAGCCGGTTTTTTTATTGCTGTTATTTACAGTTACTCAACTAGAGTATCTAACACTAATTGGCCATTACCACCAACACTTACTGTGTCAAGTTTACCCTGGAGGTCTCCAGCGCGTGGTTTAACGCTACCGTGCTTCGATAATACGGCAATGACTTCAACCGTTCTAGCGTCGCTTAGCTTGGCGTCGCCCATACCAGTGCTGTTATCAAGTGTGATAGTTGCTGGTAATGATCCAGCTGATAACTTTGTTGCAGCCAGAGGGATTTTAGGCCCCTCAGTTGAGCGTGCAAAGACAAATAACATGTCAGTGCTAGCCACTTGTGCTTGTAGCTCTGGGGAAATGGTTACTTCGATAGTTACCGTTTGAGCCGTCGCTTTAGGTTTTACATTGCGATGAGCATCATCATCTGGCATCTCGCCATCAGTGTTCATTCTCATTTTGGCGCTTTCGATAGCATTTATGATAGCGCTACGGTCAACATCAGTGCGTTCGCTATCTAAAATTAATTGCCATGCTTTGATTGCAGATGGATATTCAGCTGAGAAAAAAGCATCCATACCTACAAGTAGCAATGTAGATGGGTCAGACGCATCAAGTGCTAAAGATTGGTCAATCAAAGCTTGTACATCGGGCGTCATTTGTTGATTTGAACGGTAATAAAGTGCCGTTGCTTTCGGGCCTAAAAGTTCTGCGTGCGTGCCAACTAGTTCCATAGTTTTATCGAATGCCTTGATGGCATCATCATAGCGATTTGCAGAAATATAAGTATGGCCAAGGCTAAACCATAATTGACTGTTGTCAGGTTCAGCTTGAGCTTGAGCTTCCATCTCTTGTACACGCTGCGACATCATTTGAGCCTGACTCATACCAGAGTGTTGCTTACTAGCTGTGACTGGACGATCTAAGTTTTTGTAGGCGCCAAGCGTTGTATACATGTAAGCCGATAGGCCCATGACCACTAAAGACATTAGAGCTGGCCAAATAATACTTTTTGGCTTTACAACATTGACTAGCGACTCATCATCACCTTGCTTCATGTCTTGTAACAGGCTCATTTCAAGCTCTGTTTTAAGCGCATCAAACTCAGCTTGGTCAAGTAGTTCTTCGCTAACTTCTTTTTCGAGCACAGCGAGACGTTCGTTAAATAATTCTAAGTTGGTACTTTTGCGAACACCGGCTTCTTCAGTCAGCAGCAATTTTTGCTGACGAAAATGTGGGAACCAAATCAGCACTAGGCTGACCAACACAAATAAGGCTATTAAGATCCAGAATGTGGTCATTATGTCTATTTCACTTAAATTGGCAAAAAGCGGATACACCGCTGAATTTAGGGTCAGATTATACGTAAAGATTATTCATTGAACAGTAATATAACCTGAAATGCTCATAGTTGCGCACTTGTTCACAGATTGATTTTAATTGGAAAATAAGCCGAAACTAACTGAAGCTTCTAGGGTCTTACGCTTAAGTTCAACTAAATTCACTCTGTTTTGGTATTATTTGCACCCAGCTATTTAAGTGTAGCTTGAAATAAGATAGGGAAGAATGCGACAAGTCACCCATATTTGTACGAAAGAGGCAGACAGGAACAATAGCAAATACTAAACTGAGCTAAATTTGTACCCTTTTAAGTAGTGTTAACTACGGACTCGTATGTAATGATATTAGCGCGTGCATATCAATACATGATTTAGGACTGAGGAAAACCCATGATCCCAGAATTAGGACACTTTTCGTTGATTATAGGCTTGGCTTTCGCCATGCTTTTAGCCATCGTCCCTTTAGTAGGTGTAGCACGTAAGGACCAATATTTGGTTCGCTATGCCTGGCCACTATCTTACGGAATGTTCTTTTTCATTCTATTTTCAGTTATCTCTCTTGGCTATAGTTTTGCCGTTGATGACTTTTCTGTGGCTTATGTCGCACATCACTCCAACTCTCAACTACCCATTTTTTTCAAAATAGCGGCAGTTTGGGGGGGGCATGAAGGTTCGTTGCTGTTTTGGGTGTTCTCATTATCAGCTTGGGCTGCTGCAGTAGCATTGTTCAGTAAAGGTCTAGAAGAAGTCTTTACTGCGCGAGTGTTAGCTGTCTTAGCAATGATTTTGATCGGTTTTACGCTATTTATGCTATTGACCTCTAGCCCATTTGAACGCTTATTCCCTATTCCAATGGAAGGTCGCGATCTTAACCCAATGTTGCAAGACGTTGGTTTAATATTCCACCCCCCAATGCTTTACCTTGGTTATGTGGGTTTCTCCGTTAGCTTTGCATTTGCTATTGCTGCTCTAATGAGTGGCCGTTTAGATTCTGCTTGGGCTCGTTGGAGTCGTCCTTGGACATTGGCTGCTTGGGTATTCCTTACTGGTGGTATCTCGCTCGGTTCTTGGTGGGCTTACTATGAGCTTGGTTGGGGCGGTTGGTGGTTCTGGGATCCAGTCGAAAACGCATCTTTCATGCCTTGGTTGATTGGTACTGCTCTCGTGCACTCGTTAATTGTGACTGAAAAACGTGGTGCATTCCGCAACTGGACTGTTTTATTGTCTATTTTTGCCTTCTCGTTAAGCTTGTTAGGTACTTTTATTGTACGTTCAGGCGTACTAACATCGGTGCATTCATTTGCAGCCGACCCAAGCCGAGGCATGTTTATTCTATTGCTGCTGGGCTTAGCCGTTGGCGGTTCACTCACGTTATTTGCCTTTAGGGCAAGTGAAATGAAAAGTGCTGCACGTTTCCAGCTTAAATCTAAAGAGACCATGCTGTTAGTGTGTAACCTGCTGATCACTGTAGCATGTGGTACCGTTTTACTGGGGACACTCTACCCGTTATTAATTGATGCCTTGGGTATGGGTAAGATCTCTGTAGGGCCTCCATATTTCAACGCTGTATTTGTGCCTATTGTGTTGGTATTGTTTGGCTTTATGGGGGTGGGCCCGGTTATTCGTTGGAAGAAGTCAAAAGACGGTGAATTAAAACGCCAACTTATGATCCCCGCAATTATCTCTGTGGTGGTGGGTTTGGCTGCGCCATTCCTAGTAGATGGTCAATTCAATATTTGGGTGGTTTTAGGTGTAGCAACTGCTGTTTGGGTGGTCATTATGACATTCAGAGCTGCATACAATATCGTTAAGACTAAAGACGGTTCGTTTGACATGACTCGTTTGGGTCGTAGTCAGCTGGGTATGATTATTGCGCATCTTGGTATTGCAGTATCGGTTATCGGTGCAACAATGGTTTCTAACTATTCTTTAGAGAAAAGTGTTCGAATGGGACCAGGTATTTCGCAAGAACTTGCAGGCTACACCTTTAAATATGTAGAAACTAAAAATGTAGTAGGTCCAAACTATACCGCGAAGCAGGGTCAGATCGAAGTTTATAAAGGTGATGATTACGTCACATTATTAAAACCTGATCGCCGTCAATATAATGTCCGCACAATGGATATGACAGAGGCAGGTATCGACTGGGGCTTATTCCGTGATCTTTATGTCACAATGGGTGACCCTCTAAGTCGTACTCAGTTTGCTGTTCGTCTTAACTATAAGCCGTTTGTTCGCTGGATATGGTTCGGATCCATCTTTATGATGGTAGGTGGTTTCTTTGCTGCTTCTGATAAACGTTACAGAGTTAAAGCAAAGAGCGCTGATAAAAAATCTGCACAAAAAAATGATAAATTAGCAACGGCATAATTGAATAGGGTAGGTATGAAAAAGCTAGTTTTATTTATTCCACTAATTGTGTTTTTAGCTTTAGGAGTGTTCCTTTATAAGGGACTCTTCTTAAGTCCAGAAAAACTTGATTCAGCTCTTGAAGGAAAGCCGATCCCGGCTTTCCAGCTAGAGATATTGGAAACGCCAGGAGAGTTCCTGACTAATGAGACTCTAACAGGGAAAGTTTCGTTGCTAAACGTGTGGGCGACGTGGTGCCCATCATGTAAATATGAGCACCCTTTCTTAATGACTTTAGCGCGTAAAAACGTGTTACCTATATATGGTATCAACTATCGAGACGAACGTGCGTTAGCAATAAAAGAGCTTAGTCGCGAAGGTAACCCATACGCGATTAATATCTACGATCATAATGGACGTTTAGGATTAGACTTAGGGGTCTATGGTGCGCCAGAAAGTTTCCTTGTCGATCATAAAGGGGTGATTCGTTACCGTTACGCAGGCCCAATTGATTCTCGTGTATGGAAAGAGACGCTTTACCCTATGGTTCAAGAGTTACAAGCAGAAGCTGCAAAGGATGGTGCATCGTGATAAAGACATTTATAAAAAGTCTGTCTGCCGTCATCCTTATGTTTAGTATGATATCAGTTGCTAATGCTACGCCAGTCGATACGTACGAATTTAAGACGCCGGAAAACCAAAAGCGTGCATTATCATTAGCGCATTCGCTTCGGTGCCCTCAATGTCAGAATCAAAACTTAATTGATTCAAATTCACCTGTAGCCCAAGATTTACGTTTGGAAGTATTCCAAATGGTAGACGATGGCAAAACAGAAAGTGAAATTATTGAGTTTATGACTAGTCGTTACGGAGAATTCGTCCTTTACAAACCGAGAATGGAAGGTAAAACCTACATTTTATGGTTAGGGCCAATAGGGCTACTATTGATCGGTGGCTTGATTGGTTTTGCATTTATTCGTAAACAGCGTATTACAGAGTCGAATACTGAACAGCTTTCTGCTGAAGATCAGCAAGAGCTCGATCGTTTGTTAAAGCGAGATCCTAAATGAAAAGATTAGTATCAGGTTTATTTTCCGCCGCCATACTATTAGCAGGGTCAGTTCAAGCATACCCTGGCATGGAAGCAGCAAAAGAAGAGGAAAGCGCATCTAACTACGATTACCCTTCGACCGTTGACCAAATTAATGTATTGCCTAAGCCGTTTCCAATCGAGGCTGTTCCCTTTAAAGACAATAAAGGTAACACCATCGACTTTAGTCAGTATAAAGGTAAGATAATTATGGTAAACATGTGGGCGACTTGGTGTCCTCCATGTGTTAGAGAGCTACCAGCCCTAAGTCGTATTTCTGCTAAGGTTGGCTCTGATGATTTTGAAGTCATCCCTGTCTCAATTGATGAAGCGGGTAATAGTAAAGTAGAGCCTTTTCTAAAAAGATTAAGAATGGAAGGTTTCACCACTTATTATGATCAAGAGCAAGCATTAGGTACCGTATTTCCCTTAGGTACAATACCTGCTACTTTTATCCTAAATAGAGAAGGTGAGTTGATTGCGTTTGTTCGTACTTTCGTAGATTGGGACGATGATAAAGCAGTTAAATTGATTCAAGGTTTCCTAGAGCGAAGCTAATAACCGATTTAGGTTAGTTGTATATAGATGTAGAAAGGGGCTTTAGCCCCTTTTTTGTGCGTATAGTTCGAGAAGTATCCGCTTGGTGGTAATATTACAATTTAATTGCAAAACGCACTTGCGCTTGTTCAGGAACTCCCTATAATGCGCATCCACTGACACGGCACAGCAGGCCAGCTAACTTATCGCAAGGTGAGGTAGCACGGGACTTGCAGCAGTGTTAGAGGGTTTAATCTTCTCGAAGAATGAACCCAGGTGACAAGCGCTTAAAGGGCTTCGAGTTTTGGTTTTGATTAAGAAATCATCGCTTGAAAAACTTCTTAAAATAAGCACTTGACGCCGACACTGGAGAGTGTAGAATACGCCTCCTCAAGCCAACGACCTAGCGTCTTCGGCGAGACTTGAAAGATTAGTCTCACGCTCTTTAACAATATGACAAGCAAATCTGTGTGGGCACTCACAGGTGTTGAGTTATTCGAAATTGCTTCTTAGGAAGCAATCAAAAATATTTCTCAATGAACCACTGAGTGACCATAGCAATATGTAAACTTCGAAAGTCTTCGGGCTTTTGAAAAACAGTATAATTCATTGAGCCGTTTTGCTCTTAACCGAGTAAAGCAAAAAACTTTAATTGAAGAGTTTGATCATGGCTCAGATTGAACGCTGGCGGCAGGCCTAACACATGCAAGTCGAGCGGTAACACAAGGGAGCTTGCTCCTGAGGTGACGAGCGGCGGACGGGTGAGTAATGCCTAGGTATCTGCCCAGTCGAGGGGGATAACAGTTGGAAACGACTGCTAATACCGCATACGCCCTACGGGGGAAAGGAGGGGACCTTCGGGCCTTCCGCGATTGGATGAACCTAGGTGGGATTAGCTAGTTGGTAAGGTAATGGCTTACCAAGGCGACGATCCCTAGCTGGTCTGAGAGGATGATCAGCCACACTGGAACTGAGACACGGTCCAGACTCCTACGGGAGGCAGCAGTGGGGAATATTGCACAATGGGCGAAAGCCTGATGCAGCCATGCCGCGTGTATGAAGAAGGCCTTCGGGTTGTAAAGTACTTTCAGCGAGGAGGAAAGCTCAAGTGTTAATAGCGCTTGGGTGTGACGTTACTCGCAGAAGAAGCACCGGCTAACTTCGTGCCAGCAGCCGCGGTAATACGAGGGGTGCAAGCGTTAATCGGAATTACTGGGCGTAAAGCGTACGCAGGCGGTTTGTTAAGCGAGATGTGAAAGCCCTGGGCTCAACCTAGGAACTGCATTTCGAACTGGCAAACTAGAGTCTTGTAGAGGGGGGTAGAATTTCAGGTGTAGCGGTGAAATGCGTAGAGATCTGAAGGAATACCGGTGGCGAAGGCGGCCCCCTGGACAAAGACTGACGCTCATGTACGAAAGCGTGGGGAGCAAACAGGATTAGATACCCTGGTAGTCCACGCCGTAAACGATGTCTACTCGGAATTTGGTGTCTTGAACACTGGGTTCTCAAGCTAACGCATTAAGTAGACCGCCTGGGGAGTACGGCCGCAAGGTTAAAACTCAAATGAATTGACGGGGGCCCGCACAAGCGGTGGAGCATGTGGTTTAATTCGATGCAACGCGAAGAACCTTACCTACTCTTGACATCCAGAGAATTCGCTAGAGATAGCTTAGTGCCTTCGGGAACTCTGAGACAGGTGCTGCATGGCTGTCGTCAGCTCGTGTTGTGAAATGTTGGGTTAAGTCCCGCAACGAGCGCAACCCTTATCCTTATTTGCCAGCACGTAATGGTGGGAACTTTAGGGAGACTGCCGGTGATAAACCGGAGGAAGGTGGGGACGACGTCAAGTCATCATGGCCCTTACGAGTAGGGCTACACACGTGCTACAATGGTCGGTACAGAGGGTTGCGAAGCCGCGAGGTGGAGCTAATCTCATAAAGCCGGTCGTAGTCCGGATCGGAGTCTGCAACTCGACTCCGTGAAGTCGGAATCGCTAGTAATCGTGGATCAGAATGCCACGGTGAATACGTTCCCGGGCCTTGTACACACCGCCCGTCACACCATGGGAGTGGGCTGCACCAGAAGTAGATAGCTTAACCTTCGGGAGGGCGTTTACCACGGTGTGGTTCATGACTGGGGTGAAGTCGTAACAAGGTAGCCCTAGGGGAACCTGGGGCTGGATCACCTCCTTACCTATACGACTAACTCGCATCTGAAGTATGCAAATACGTTTGAGTGTTCACACAGATTGCTTGTTCTCCTCTTTATAGAGGTGAGCGACAAAATATCCTGCCAAGTTGCAGTGATATCGTTCTTTAAAAATTTGGAAAGCTGATAGTGTTAACGTGAAAGGGACAGCGATTACGATTATTCGTGTTGTTGTTTATAGCGTTAATGCGAAATTAAAAAATTGAGTTCTAAACACTTAAACATTAAGTGTCTTGGCTTATTGCTTAACGGCAATGAGTTAAAAATTCTAATTTTGGCGAAAGTAGAAACCATTAGTTACGATACGACTGTTTTGAGCTTACCCGCTTGAAACAACAGGTATATCTCATAGAGACTTATTTGGGTTGTATGGTTAAGTGACTAAGCGTATATGGTGGATGCCTTGGCAGTCAGAGGCGATGAAGGACGTAGTAACTTGCGAAAAGCGTTGGCGAGCTAGTAACAAGCATTTGAGCTAACGATGTCCGAATGGGGAAACCCACATGCATAAGCATGTATCACAACATGAATACATAGTGTTGTGAGGCAAACCCGGGGAACTGAAACATCTAAGTACCCGGAGGAAAAGAAATCAACCGAGATTCCCCTAGTAGCGGCGAGCGAACGGGGATTAGCCCTTAAGCGTAGAGGGTGTTAGTGGAATGTGTTGGAAAGCACAGCGGCACAGGGTGATAGCCCCGTACATGAAAACTAACTTTACGTGAAAACGAGTAGGACGGGACACGTGACATCTTGTCTGAATATGGGGGACCATCCTCCAAGGCTAAATACTCCTGACTGACCGATAGTGAACCAGTACCGTGAGGGAAAGGCGAAAAGAACCCCTGTGAGGGGAGTGAAATAGAACCTGAAACCGTATACGTACAAGCAGTGGGAGCGGTTCTTGAGACCGTGACTGCGTACCTTTTGTATAATGGGTCAGCGACTTACATTTTGTAGCGAGGTTAAGCGAATAGCGGAGCCGTAGGGAAACCGAGTGTTAACTGCGCGTTTAGTTGCAAGGTGTAGACCCGAAACCCGGTGATCTAGCCATGGGCAGGTTGAAGGTTGAGTAACATCAACTGGAGGACCGAACCGACTTATGTTGAAAAATGAGCGGATGACTTGTGGCTGGGGGTGAAAGGCCAATCAAACCGGGAGATATCTGGTTCTCCTCGAAAGCTATTTAGGTAGCGCCTCGAGCGAATACCATTGGGGGTAGAGCACTGTTAAGGCTAGGGGGTCATCCCGACTTACCAACCCTTTGCAAACTCCGAATACCAATGAGTACTACTCGGGAGACACACGGCGGGTGCTAACGTCCGTCGTGAAAAGGGAAACAACCCAGACCATCAGCTAAGGTCCCAAAGTTATTGCTAAGTGGGAAACGATGTGGGAAGGCTTAGACAGCTAGGATGTTGGCTTAGAAGCAGCCATCATTTAAAGAAAGCGTAATAGCTCACTAGTCGAGTCGGCCTGCGCGGAAGATTTAACGGGGCTAAGCAATACACCGAAGCTATGGGTTTGCTAGTTTACTAGCAAGCGGTAGAGGAGCGTTCTGTAAGCCGTTGAAGGTGAAGGGGTAACCCACACTGGAGGTATCAGAAGTGCGAATGCTGACATGAGTAACGATAAAGGGAGTGAAAAACTCCCTCGCCGAAAGACCAAGGGTTCCTGTCCAATGTTAATCAGGGCAGGGTGAGTCGACCCCTAAGGTGAGGCCGAAAGGCGTAATCGATGGGAAACAGGTTAATATTCCTGTACTTCTGCTAACTGCGATGGAGAGACGGAGAAGGCTAGGCTAGCGCGGCGTTGGTTGTCCGCGTTTAAGGTTGTAGGCTGTAAACTTAGGCAAATCCGGGTTTACTTAAGGCTGAGAGCTGATGACGAGTCACTAAGGTGATGAAGTAGTTGATGCCATGCTTCCAGGAAAATCTTCTAAGCTTCAGGTTAGTAGGAATCGTACCCCAAACCGACACAGGTGGTTGGGTAGAGAATACCAAGGCGCTTGAGAGAACTCGGCTGAAGGAACTAGGCAAAATGGTACCGTAACTTCGGGAGAAGGTACGCTGCCGACGGTGATGGGACTTGCTTCCTAAGCTGTTGGCAGTCGCAGATACCAGGTGGCTGCAACTGTTTATCAAAAACACAGTACTGTGCAAACTCGCAAGAGGAAGTATACGGTATGACGCCTGCCCGGTGCCGGAAGGTTAATTGATTGGGTTATCTTCGGAGAAGCTCATGATCGAAGCCCCGGTAAACGGCGGCCGTAACTATAACGGTCCTAAGGTAGCGAAATTCCTTGTCGGGTAAGTTCCGACCTGCACGAATGGCGTAATGATGGCCACGCTGTCTCCAGCCGAGACTCAGTGAAGTTGAAATTGCGGTGAAGATGCCGTATACCCGCGGCTAGACGGAAAGACCCCGTGCACCTTTACTATAGCTTGGCACTGAACATTGAACCTACATGTGTAGGATAGGTGGGAGACTTTGAAGCGACGTCGCTAGATGTTGTGGAGTCGTCCTTGAAATACCACCCTTGTAGTTTTGATGTTCTAACCGCGGCCCCTGAATCGGGGTTCGGGACAGTGCCTGGTGGGTAGTTTGACTGGGGCGGTCTCCTCCCAAAGAGTAACGGAGGAGCACGAAGGTTGGCTAAGTACGGTCGGACATCGTACGGTTAGTGCAATGGCATAAGCCAGCTTAACTGCGAGACATACACGTCGAGCAGGTACGAAAGTAGGTCATAGTGATCCGGTGGTTCTGAATGGAAGGGCCATCGCTCAACGGATAAAAGGTACGCCGGGGATAACAGGCTGATACCGCCCAAGAGTTCATATCGACGGCGGTGTTTGGCACCTCGATGTCGGCTCATCACATCCTGGGGCTGAAGTCGGTCCCAAGGGTATGGCTGTTCGCCATTTAAAGTGGTACGCGAGCTGGGTTCAGAACGTCGTGAGACAGTTCGGTCCCTATCTGCCGTGGGCGTTGGATGATTGAAGGAAGCTGCTCCTAGTACGAGAGGACCGGAGTGGACGAACCGCTGGTGTTCGGGTTGTTATGCCAATAGCATTGCCCGGTAGCTACGTTCGGAATCGATAACCGCTGAAAGCATCTAAGCGGGAAGCGAGTCCTAAGATGAGTCATCCCTAGGAATTTAATTCCTCTAAAGAGCCGTTCGAGACTAGGACGTTGATAGGCAGGGTGTGTAAGCGTTGTGAGGCGTTGAGCTAACCTGTACTAATGACTCGTGAGGCCTAACCATACAACCCTGATGGGTTTTGTATGAGACTGATGTTTTTACATATCAGAATTAGAAGCACTTAATGTTGTGTGACTCAATAATAGATTTCAGTTTACTTGCGTAAGTGAGTAACAGCTTTTCAAATTTCCCAAATTTGTCTGGAGACCATAGAGCTGTGGTACCACCTGATCCCATTCCGAACTCAGAAGTGAAACGCAGTATCGCCGATGGTAGTGTGGGGTTTCCCCATGTGAGAGTAGGTCATTTCCAGGCGCCTAATAAGTGAAGAGCCCGCTACGCTGTAGCGGGCTTTTTTACGTCTACGATTTATGGCCTGGGCTGCTTTAGGCTGCTGTATTAATAGGTTAGCGCTCTACATTTTGGTGCTTTAAGCTCGATACAAAGCCGTGTGGCCGCTATGCCCATGTGAGAGTCGGTCATTTCCAGGCGCCTAATAAGTGAAGAGCCCGCTACGTTGTAGCGGGCTTTTTTGCGTCTGCGATTTATGGCCTGGGCTGCTTTAGGCTGCTGTATTAACAGGTTAGCGCTCTACATTCTAGTGCTCTAAACTCAAAACCAAGTCGTGTGGCCTATATGCCCATGTGAGGGTAGGATATTTTGAAGCGCCGGATCAGTATCAAAACTCGCGACTATTTAGTGGGTTTTCACATCTTCGATTTATGGCATGAGCCATTTTTAAGCCGTTCAGGTTTATCAGTATCATCGATAAAGACTAAACAAGAGGCCGTCATCTTATTTAACCCTCAATAAAAGTGAAGAAACTACAACGTCTGTTACATTGTTTGTTGATATAGGCAGCTCTTAAAATTATCGTTACCAATACCAATACCAATACCAATACCAATACCAATACCAATACCAATACCAATACCAATACCCTTGCAACATCATTTCGGTTCTATCCATTAATGCCTCAACCTGGCCTTGTTAAGCAGAATTCTTAATCTTGAGGGGAAAGCGAGTAAGTTTTTCTGGTCACTGAAGAGTTTTGAGATATATACCACCTCGCCGAAACAAGCCTCGAAGCGCATCAACATCAATATAGACATGTTGTCAGCATCGCTTTAGACGTATTTATCAGAGTCATGCCAGTCCATACCACTCATTCATGCGGGGACATTAACTCCAGAACACGAGGTTTTAGCATAATTAATTCCATTAGAATTTGTGAAAGTGACTGCTAGGTGGTTGCGGTGAAGAGGTCATGACTAGCACCGCTAAAGGGAGTGGATTTATCGGATAAAAATAAAGCGTAAATTAATCCGTTATAGGGCGTGCAAGTTGCTCATTATGGGCTAAGATTTATATCCCACCGAGTGATGCACTGACAGGCTTATTGAATGTATGTGGATAACTCTGGGGGTAAGTGGTGCGTAGGGTGTGTTGTAACTGTGCCTTTTAAAAAAGGTTGTTTTAATTGATAAAAGCGCTTGCGCTTGTTCAGGAACTCCCTATAATGCGCATCCACTGACACGGCACAGCAGGCCAACTAACTTACCGCAAGGTAAGGTAGCACGGGACTTGCAGCAGTGTTAGAGGGTTAAATCATTCTCGAAGAATGAACCCAGGTGACAAGCGCTTAAAGGGCTTCTAGTTTTGGTTTTGATTAAGAAATCATCGCTTGAAAAACTTCTTAAAATAAGCACTTGACGCCGACACTGGAGAGTGTAGAATACGCCTCCTCAAGCCAACGACCTAGCGTCTTCGGCGAGACTTGAAAGATTAGTCTCACGCTCTTTAACAATATGACAAGCAAATCTGTGTGGGCACTCACAGGTGTTGAGTTATTCGAAATTGCTTCTTAGGAAGCAATCAAAAATATTTCTCAATGAACCACTGAGTGACCATAGCAATATGTAAACTTCGAAAGTCTTCGGGCTTTTGAAAAACAGTATAATTCATTGAGCCGTTTTGCTCTTAACCGAGTAAAGCAAAAAACTTTAATTGAAGAGTTTGATCATGGCTCAGATTGAACGCTGGCGGCAGGCCTAACACATGCAAGTCGAGCGGTAACACAAGGGAGCTTGCTCCTGAGGTGACGAGCGGCGGACGGGTGAGTAATGCCTAGGTATC